>JAUPTR010000385.1 GCA_030917985.1 Pseudomonadota bacterium
TACCAATGGCGTGTATGCCACGTCGGCTGCATTCATCACCGACTGGCAGGCCAACGGCGCCAGCTACATTACCAATCAGATGAATCTGAACAACGCCGATACCGGCGCCATTGGCGGGCTGGATGCGGATATGGGGCCGGAATTTACCGCCAAGAACATCCTTACCGATCGCGGCACCACTTATGGCGATCAGGTGCTGGAAGGCTTCAATCTGGTGTTTCCCACCATTGCCACCGGCACCGATCAGAAACAGGTGGAATTGCACATCGGCGCCTCGGCCAACGACAAGCTGCTGACCTCATTCGCCGCCGTCAACAGCAGTGCGCTGGGCATCAAGGATCTGGATCTGGTCAACCTGCCATCCTTCGCCATTGTGCATCTGGACCAGGCGCTGGACTACATCAGCCGGCGGCGCGCTGATAACGGCGCTTCGCTGGCGCGGCTGGAATTTACCGCCAACCAGCTGAATACCTCGGTGGAAAGCACTAGCGCCAGCCGTTCGCGCATGCGCGATGCCGACTATGCGCAGGAAACCGCATCGCTCAGCCGCCAGCAAATCCTGCAACAATCGGCCACTGCCATGCTGGCCCAGGCAAACCAGATGCCGCAGATGGTGCTGCAACTGCTGCGTTAGGCTGCAGGCCGCGTCCAGACTGGTTTGCAGAGGCCGCGCCAGTATTGGCTTGGCGGCCGGTTCTGGCTTCAGGCCTTTTTCACGAATTCCGACTTCAGCTGCATCGCGCCGAAACCTTCGATCTTGCAATCGATATCGTGATCACCTTCAATCAGGCGGATATTTTTCACCTTGGTGCCCACCTTGATCACCGACGAACTGCCTTTGACCTTCAGATCCTTGATCAGCGTGATCGTGTCGCCATCCTGCAGCACATTGCCATGTGCATCTTTCCAGACTCTTTGTTCGTCTTGGGCTACTGCGCCTGCAGGGCTCCACTCATGGGCACATTCCGGGCACACCAGCATTGCGCCGTCCTCGTAGGTGTATTGTGATTGGCATTGCGGGCAGGGAGGTAAGGCGCTCATTGTCTGATCCTGATTAAAAGAGTGAAAAAGCCGGCTTGATCGGGCCGGCTTTGGATGGTGCCAAGGCTGTTTTAGCTACTGAGTTTCTTTTTCAACAGCTCGTTAACCTGTGCCGGGTTGGCTTTGCCCTTGCTGGCCTTCATTGCCTGGCCGACCAGCGCGCCAAAGACTTTTTCCTTGCCGCTGCGGTATTCGTCGACCATCGCGGCATTGGCAGCCAGCACTTCGTCGATGATTTTCTCGATGGCGCCGCTGTCAGTCACCTGTTTCAGGCCTTTGGCCTCGATCACCGCGTCAGCCTCGCCTTCTCCCGCCCACATCGCCGCAAAGACTTCCTTGGCGATCTTGTTGGAGATGGTGTTGTCGGCGATGCGCTTGAGCAGGCCGGCCAGCGATGCCGGAGCAATCGGGCAATCGGCGATGTCTTTTTCGTCGCGGTTGAGTGTGGCGGAGACTTCACCCATCAGCCAGTTGGCGGTGGCCTTGCCGTCGGCGCCGGCGGTGACGGCGGCTTCAAAGTAGCCGGACATGGCTTTGCTGCTGGTCAACACGCCTGCATCGTAGGCCGACAGGCCGTATTGTTCGCTGAAGCGGGCTTTTTTTGCCGATGGCAGTTCCGGCAGACCGGCTTTGACGCGTTCGATCCAGTCATCGCTGACGTGCAGCGGCAGCAGATCCGGATCGGGGAAGTAGCGGTAATCGTGCGCGTCTTCCTTGGTGCGCATCATGCGGGTGGTGCCGCTGGCCGGATCGAACAGTACGGTCGCCTGGACGATCTTGTTACCATCCTCGATTTGCTCGATCTGCCACTGCACTTCGTAATCGATCGCCTGCTGCAGAAACTTGAAACTGTTGAGGTTCTTGATCTCGCGGCGGGTGCCGAATTCCTTCTGGCCAACCGGACGCACCGAGACGTTGGCGTCAACGCGGAAGCTGCCTTCCTGCATATTGCCGTCGCAGATGCCCAGCCACGTCACCAAGCCATGCAGCGCCTTGGCGTAAGCCACCGCTTCAGCCGATGAACGCATTTCCGGCTCGGAGACGATTTCCAGCAACGGCGTGCCAGCACGGTTCAGGTCGATGCCGGTGCTGCCGTGGAAGTCTTCATGCAGCGATTTGCCGGCGTCTTCTTCCAGGTGGGCGCGGGTCAGGTTGATGGTTTTTTCGCTGTCGCCAACCTGAATCGTCAAGCTGCCGCCTTCCACAATCGGCAGCTCGAACTGACTGATCTGGTAGCCTTTGGGCAAATCCGGGTAGAAATAATTCTTGCGCGCAAAAATCGACTTGCGGTTGATTTTGGCGCCAATGGCCAGGCCCAGCTGGATGGCGCGTTCTACCGCGCCACGATTCAATACCGGCAACACGCCCGGTAGTGCGATGTCCACTGCGCAGGCCTGGCGGTTCGGCTCGGCGCCAAAGGCGGTAGAGGCAGAGGAAAAAATCTTCGATTGGGTCGAAAGCTGCGTGTGCACTTCCAGACCGATAACGACTTCCCACTTCATAACGAATTCTCTTTATCTCGATTGGTCTGGGGCTTAAACAGCCGGTGCGCGGGTGTGCCAGTCGGTGGCTTGCTGCAGCTGGTGTGCCACATTCAGCATTCTGGCTTCGGCGAAATAATTGCCGATGATCTGCAGGCCGACCGGGCGGCCGTTGTCGCCCAGGCCAACCGGAATGCTCATGCCCGGCAGACCGGCCAGATTCACCGCCAGCGTGTAGATGTCGGCCAGGTACATTGCCACCGGATCATCGGCTTTTTCGCCCAGATTCCAGGCGGTGGTCGGTGCCACCGGACCCATGATCACGTCGCACTGCTTGAAGGCTTCGACGAAGTCCTGCGCAATCAGGCGCCGCAGTTGCTGTGCCTTGATGTAGTAGGCGTCGTAGTAGCCGTGCGACAGTACGTAAGTGCCTACCAGAATCCGGCGTTTGACCTCGGCGCCAAAACCTTCGGCACGGGTTCTCTTGTACATGTCGTTCAGGTCGCCGTATTCGGCGGCGCGATGACCGTAACGTACACCGTCGTAACGGCTGAGGTTGGACGAGGCTTCGGCCGGGGCAATCACATAGTAGGCGGCAATCGCCAGCTTGCTGTTGGGCAGGCTGACTTCAACCACTTGCGCGCCGAGTTTCTTGTATTCGGCGACGGCGGCATCGATACGCACCGCCACGTCGCTGGCCAGGCCTTCACCGAAAAATTCGCGCGGCAGGCCGATCTTCAGGCCGTTCAGCGGTTTGTCCAGATCGCGGCGATAGTCTTCCTTGGCGCGATCCAGGCTGGTCGAGTCACGCTCGTCGAAACCGGCCATGGTATTCAGCAGCAGCGCGCAGTCTTCCGCCGAACGAGCCATCGGGCCGGCCTGATCCAGGCTGGAGGCGTAGGCGATCATGCCGTAACGCGACACCACGCCGTAAGTCGGCTTGATGCCGCTGATGCCGCAGAACGCTGCCGGTTGACGGATCGAGCCGCCGGTGTCGGTGCCGGTGGCCGCTGGTGTCAGCCGCGCGGCCACTGCCGCAGCCGAGCCGCCGGAGCTGCCGCCCGGTACGGCGTTTTGATCCCACGGGTTTTTCACCGCGCCGAAAAACGAGTTTTCGTTGGACGAGCCCATAGCGAATTCGTCCATGTTCAGCTTGCCGAGAATCACCGCGCCGGCCGCATTGAACTGGCTGATCACGTGTGCATCGTAAGGTGCGACAAAGTTGTCGAGCATCTTCGAGCCGCAGGTAGTGCGCCAGCCGTTGGTAGTGAAAATGTCTTTGTGCGCAATCGGAATGCCTGCCAGCGGGCCGGCATTGCCGGCTGTACGCTCGGCATCGGCTGCCTGTGCCTGTGCCAGCGACAAAGCCGCGTCTACAGTGATGTAGGCGTTCAGCTGCG
>JAUPTR010000386.1 GCA_030917985.1 Pseudomonadota bacterium
GGAGAAGATGGACGTTGTGCGCGGCATGATGCACGGCTGCGACTACAGCGGATTCGAAACCAAGGCGGCTGCCTTGCTGGTGCCTTGTGCCAATCATCTGCTGGGGCTAAAGGATGGCAAGCAGCGCTTCCTCGACGCCATAGTGGCGGTAGCCAAGGCCTATTCGCTTTGTGGCACGCTGGATGAAGCCGCCGCGCTGCGCAAGGAAATCGCTTTCTTCTCGGCCATCAAGGCGGCCATCACCAAGTTCACCACGGTGGACAAGAAACGATCCACCGAAGAGAAAAACAGTGCGCTGAAGCAGATCCTGGACAACGCCATCGTTGCCGACGGCGTAGCCGATATTTTCGCGCTGGCGGGGCTCGACAAGCCGAACATTGGTCTGCTGTCGGACGAGTTTCTGGAAGACGTGCGTCAGATGGAGAGCCGCAACCTGGCCGTGGAATTGCTGGAGAAACTGCTGCGCGACGAGATCAAGGCGCGGGCACGCAACAACGTGGTCCAGGAGAAAAAATACGGTGACCGGCTTCTGGAGACCCTGCGCAAATATCACAACCGTGCTATCGAGACAGCGCAGGTCATTGAGGAACTGATCCAGATGGCCAAGGAATTCCAGGCTGTGCTGGAACGCGAAGCCGCACTGGGCTTGGGTCAGGACGAGATTGCCTTCTATGACGCGCTGGCCAATAACGAAAGCGCGGTCCGTGAGTTGGGTGACGACATCCTGAAGAAGATCGCCATCGAGATTACAGAAAAATTGCGGGCCAGCACGACGGTCGATTGGCAGGTGCGAGAGAGTGTCCGGGCGCGGCTTCGGATTTTGGTTCGACGGACTCTTCAGAAGTGGAAATATCCACCGGACAAGCAGCCGGATGCCGTGGAGTTGGTTTTGCAGCAGGCCGAATGGTTATCCGAAGCGTGGTCGTGTCAGGCGGGGTGAGTCAGCGTTCGGGCATGACTGGACCAATTTGCTGCCTGCAATCACCATTGGATGCACGTTCAGGCCGTAGTGCCAGAAATGCCGGGTTTGGGGTTATCTATGCCACTGCCATCGTTTCGATTGTTGCTAGCACAGCCGCTACAGCTGGCCTGCCGGATTTCCAGTACCTACGCGCTAGCTATCGTCCGTCCGAGGCACTCTGGCTGGATCGCCACGGCGTTCTGCTGCACAGCGCACGGCTTGACCGCAGTGTGCGTCGCCTTGCCTGGACGCCCCTCCCGGCGATTTCTCCCGCGCTGCAGGCAGCGGTGATCGCCTCGGAAGATCAACGTTTTCTGCAACACCGGGGTGTGGATTGGCAGGCTGCGGCCGGTGCGCTGGCCGACCAGCTGCAGGGCACGCAGCGTGGCGCCAGCACACTCAGCATGCAGCTGGCCGGCCTGCTCGATAACGACCTCAAGGCCGGCGCCGATGGCCGCAATGTCGTGCAGAAAATCGGCCAGATCAGCGCCGCACGTGAGCTGGAGCGCAGCTGGAGCAAGCCGCAGATTCTCGAAGCCTATCTCAATCTGGCGCCGTTTCGCGGTGAGCTGCAGGGGGTGGCGGCGGCATCCGCCGGCCTGTTTGGCAAGTTGCCGCATGGCTTGAGCCAGGGCGAATCGCTGCTGCTGGCGGCGCTGTTGCGCGGGCCGAATGCCAGCGCCGAGCTGCTGGCGCGGCGTGCCTGCGACTTGGCCGAGCTGATGCATGCACGTGTCGGCTGCGCCTATTTGCAGGGGCTGGCGCAGCAGACGCTGGCGCAGCGCCAGAGCCTGCCCGATGCCAATCTGGCGCCGGCCGTGCCCGCTTTGTTGCCGCTGGCCGCCGGCCAGCAGCGCCGCACCACGCTGGATGCCACCTTGCAGCAGCGGGTGTTGCAGGCTTTGCAGCGGCAAATCGTCAGCCTGCGTCAACGCAACGTCAACGATGCCGCCGCAGTGGTGCTGGACAATGCCAGCGGCGAGATCCTCGCCTATGTTGGCAATACCGGTGATGAAGCCAGCGCCGCTCAGGTGGATGGCGCAGCGGCGCGGCGTCAGGCCGGCTCGACACTCAAGCCGCTGCTGTATGCGCTGGCGCTGCAGCAGCGGCTGCTGACACCGGCATCCTTGCTCGACGACAGTCCGGTCAACCTCGATACCCCGAGCGGCTTATACGTGCCGCAGAATTACGATAAGCAGTTTCGCGGCACGGTCAGCGTGCGTACCGCGCTGGCCGGATCGCTCAACGTGCCGGCGGTGCGCACCTTGCTGCTCACCGGCACCACGCCGTTTTTCAAATTGCTGCAGCAAGTCGGCTTTGCCTTGCCGCGAGATGGCGACTATTACGGCTTTGCGCTGGCTTTGGGCGCGCCGGACGTGAGCCTGCTGCAACTCAGCAACGCCTACCGTGTGCTGGCCAATGGCGGCCGTTACAGCGCCACCCGGCTGCAGCCGGGCAAGCCGCAGTGGCAGGCAACGGCCATCGAGGCGCCGGCCGCCTGGCTGATTGCCGATATCCTCAGCGACCGCGCCGCCCGCAGCGTCACCTTTGGCCTGGAAAACCCGCTTGCCACGCGCTTCTGGAGCGCAGTCAAAACCGGCACCAGCAAGGATATGCGCGACAACTGGTGCATCGGCTTTTCACGGCGCTATACGGTGGGTGTATGGGTGGGCAATTTCAACGGCGAGCCGATGTGGGATGTATCCGGCGTGAGTGGTGCCGCGCCGGCCTGGCTGGAAATCATCAG
>JAUPTR010000387.1 GCA_030917985.1 Pseudomonadota bacterium
CTCGCTTTCTGCGCGCCGGGCTCCTTGCACTTCATCCCGCTCGCCGAATAAATCAGCGCTTCCCTAAAAAGCTTTTGCTGCCCGGCTTGTGCTTCACCCGAGTCACATGCCGCACCACAGGGCTGATTTTGCCGCCCTTGACAAGGCATGTTGGATACGTGATTATCGAGCCAATCAAACGCTCGTTTGAATTGCCGGGAGGGTGTGATG
This sequence comes from Pseudomonadota bacterium, assembly GCA_030917985.1. Lineage (GTDB taxonomy): Bacteria > Pseudomonadota > Gammaproteobacteria > Burkholderiales > SCOH01 > CALMFQ01. The sequence goes on from JAUPTR010000387.1 coordinate 211, forward strand.
TCGCCAACTGTCATGAAATGGTTGATCAATTTGTGGCCGCCTTATCTGGGTGCCGGGGTTCGGGTCGAAAAAATCAGCCGTGATTATCGTCAGGTGCAGGTGTCGCTGCGTTTGCGCTGGTATAACCGCAATTATGTCGGCACCCATTTTGGTGGCACGCTGTTTTCCATGACTGATCCGTTTTACATGTTGATGCTGATGCGAATTCTCGGACGCGATTACATCGTCTGGGATAAATCGGCCAGCATTGATTTTGTCGCGCCGGGCCGTGGCAAGGTTTCGGCCATGTTCGAGCTGGATGAGGCAATACTCGGCTCCATCAGGGCTGCCACCGAGAGCGGCGAAAAATATCTGCCGGAACTGCCGGTGCACGTAGTGGATGAGGCGGGACAAACCGTCGCACACATTCGCAAGACGTTGTATATTCGCAAGAAGAAACCAAGGCATAACGCCTGAGAGACCATTCGCTTGTCCGCCATGTCCCCATCTTCCCGTCAGCGTCGTATCACTCCCGCCTCAGGCGCTTATCAGCGCCGCAGCCGTATGTTGCTGGTGCTGGCGCCTGTGGCTGGCTTCACGTTATTTGCCGGGGCTGCATTATGGTGGTTTGCCGATGATGTCGGCTTGCATGTGCCGTCCTGGTCAACAGGGGCGGTGGTGATGGATGAGCCGCAATTGAGTGTTGATACCCGTAACGATCTGCGTATTCAGTTGCAGCTGCTGCAAAGCCAGTGGCAGCGCCTGAATGCGCTGGATGCGCTGCAGGGAAAGGGCAAAGCAAGGCCGGCACCGGCAATTGCCTTGTCGCTGCAACCCACTGCCCATATCAGCGATGCGGATTTGCGTGAACGGGTGGATATTCTGTCGCGTGCGCTGGATCAGCGATTATTTGCCAATAAACCCAAGGCTGGCAGTGGCAGGTTGATGCCGGTGAACGGCGTCACGCCCTCATCCAATTTTGGCCTGCGCCTTGACCCGTTCAGTAAAAAATTGTCGGTACATAACGGCATTGATTTTGTTGCGCCGCTTGGCACGCCAATACTGGCTGCTGAAGCGGGCACAGTCAAAACGGCGGGATTGACGCCCCAGTTTGGCTGGAGTGTCGAGCTGGATCACGGCAATGGCATTACTACGCGATATGCCCATGCCTATCGCTTGTGGGTACGTGCCGGTGACAGGGTGAATGCCGGCGAGAAAATTGCCGAAGTCGGCAGCACCGGGAAGTCTACCGGCCCGCATCTGCATTTTGAGGTCCGTTACAACGGCGCGCCTTTGAACCCGCTGCGTTTTCTGGCTGCGCGCTGATTCGCCGTGCTGGGGCGCCTGGTCAATCTGTTTCTGCTGTTTGCTGCCTGCTGGGCGGTATACCAGCTCTTGCTCAATCCGGGGCAGCGACGCGAGTGGCGCACCATGGCCAGGCAAATTGCGCTGATACTGCTCGGCGTTTCATTGCTGGCGCTGCTGGTGCACCTGTTTGGCCTTGCCTGACCGTGCTCAGGCTGCCATGTCCTTCTTGTCCATCTGGCTCCAGCTTCTGGTGGAGGCCAGTGCAACATCCCGCCAGCCAAGGATGATCTGCTTCAGCAGGCTTGCCTGGCATTCCATCAGCGTATTGAATGGCTGATTTGCCTGTAAATCGTCCAGCCAGCCGGTTTTGCCGTTGCGGTTGGCTTCAATGGCAAGCTTGTGGTGCAGTTGTGTGACCACATCATCCCAATATGCGGGGCTGCCGACTTCCGGTTCCGTGTAGCGCTGTGCGGCCTCGGCGATAATGCGATCCCAGATGTCATGCCCTTCGGCCTCGCTCAGGCCTGCACGAGTGGACAGCCAGCTCAGAATTTGCGGGTAGTGCATGATTGGCTCCTTTGTTGCAGTGCAGCAGCGAAGCCCTCATTCTGGGCAGAAATTGCGACAGAATGATGTACGCTGTTGTGCGTTGCAATATTACCATGTGATAATATATTAGGGGAAATCCTCTAATTTTTTGCTCAAAAAATAAGCGAAATAGTTTGTCCAGAATTCGTAAAAACGTTTAAAATTAGCGCCCTTTCCGTTTTGGCGTAGTCTCATGCACATCGGGCCGTATGAGTTGAAAAACAATCTGATCGTGGCGCCGATGGCCGGTGTGACTGATCGCCCGTTCCGCATGTTGTGCAAGCGCATGGGGGCGGGGCATGCGGTATCCGAGATGATTACCTCCAACGCCCTGTTGTGGGGCACGGAAAAAACCCGCCGTCGTGTCAATCACATCGGCGAAATTGCACCGGTGTCGGTGCAGATTGCCGGTGCCATTCCCGAGCAGATGGCCGAGGCGGCGCGCTTTAATGTCGAGCATGGTGCCCAGATCATCGATATCAATATGGGGTGTCCGGCAAAAAAGGTCTGTAACGTCATGGCCGGCTCTGCGCTGTTGCAGGATGAGGCGCTGGTCGCACGCATTCTGGATGCGGTGGTCAAGGCAGTTGATGTGCCGGTAACACTGAAAACCCGTTTGGGCTGGGATGTCGACAACCGCAATATTGGCAGGATTGCGCGTCTGGCAGAGGGTTGCGGTATTCAGGCCTTGGCGATTCATGGTCGTACACGGGCCTGTGGCTATGGAGGTGAAGCCAGTTATGAGCTGATCCGGCAGGTGAAGGCCGTTGCACGGATTCCGATTATTGCCAATGGGGATATCGATTCACCACAAAAAGCGCGCGAAGTGCTGGCTTATACGGGTGCCGATGCGATCATGATTGGCCGTGCGGCACAGGGGCGGCCGTGGATTTTTCGGGAAATCGCCCACTTTCTCGCCACGGGTGAGCTTCTGCCTTTGCCAGGGGTGAAGGAAATCCGCAGTGTGCTGCTGGAGCACATGCACGAACATTACGCGTTTTATGGCGAATATTCCGGTGTGCGCATCGCGCGCAAGCATATCGCCTGGTACACCAAGGGGCTGCGTGATTCCAACGAGTTCCGACAGGCCATGTACCAATTGGAATCAAGTGCGGCACAGCTTGCTGCCATTACAGAATATTTTGACCGCCTGGCGACA
>JAUPTR010000388.1 GCA_030917985.1 Pseudomonadota bacterium
GTGCGCTGTGCAGCAGAACGCCGTGGCGATCCAGCCAGAGTGCCTCGGACGGACGATAGCTGGAACGGGTTTGCTCAAAGCCGGGCACGGCGGCAGCAGTGGCGGCGGCCGATGCCAGCAGAGGCAATAACAGCAGCGCGTGCAGGGGGCGCTGCAAACAGGCAAAAGACATGGGAAATGTACAGACTGCCGGGCGGGATCAGTGGCCCTTGTCGGCGGCGTTGTCCGGCTTTGCGTCTTTGGTGTCGGCATCTTTGGCGGCGCCGTCCTTACTGTCGGCGCTGTCTTTCTTGTCTTTGGCCGGCGCGTCTTCTTCCGCTTCTGCGGCTGGTTCGGGCTTGGGATCGTCTGGCGGTGGCGCCATTTCCTCCAGCTTCTGTTTTTCCATGTAGTCGTTCATTTCTTTCCAGCCGGCATACACCTCGGCACGCGCTGCGCGTGGATTACGCTTGTAACAATCCTCCAGCGAACGCCCGGACAGGCGGCAGCCAGCGCCGGTGGCCTTGGCATCACGCGCTGGCTTGTTCAGCTGGTTCTGCAGCTGGTCACAGCCGGGCAGCACCAGCACAAGCGCCGATGCCAGCAGCAGGGGTTGGAACAGATGCGACAGCGATAATGGTTTCATGATGTTTATTCTACGGTGATTGTTGCGTTTGGCACTTCGCCATACAGATCCGGGGCATACATTGCCTCGACCCGTGTCGGGGGCAACTGGAACACCCCACTATTGTTCAGGCGCACGCTGTATTCAAGCTGCCATTTACCGCTCGGCAGCCAGTTGTAATAGGCGCGATAGGCATCGTGCGCGGCTTCCACATACTGCGGCCAGGCGCCCTGATTGCGGTTACGGCCCGCCGCCAGGCTATCGCTGCCAAAGCCGCGATTGAGCAAGGTGGCACCGGCCGGAACCGGATCGTTGACCACCACCCAGCCCATATCACCACGCGCTTCGATGTCCAGCGTCACCCTGGCGATGTCGCCACGGCTCCACTTGCCGGGCATGGCCTGCTGCACCGGCGCCACATTGCGGCTGATGCGGTAACCCGCAGCCACTGGCGCGCTCAGCGGCACGGCGGCGCGTGTGGTGAGGTTTACCCACGGCACGCCGCTGCCTTGATGGCGCACTTGCAACTCTGCCTTGGCGGCCGGCCACGGCAGATCAAACCGGCCACCATTCGGCTGTTTGGCCCAATCCTGCGTGTGCTGCTGGCCGGCCAGGCTGATCAGCGTGCTGCCGGCCGGTGCCTGCGCCAGCTTGCCGAGCTTGCCCAATGCCAGCGCGCCCCAGGCGTTGGCGGTGGTCAGATCCCAGTGCCCCTGTTGCTGTTTCGCCAGTGCGCCGCTCAGCAGTTTCGGCAGATCGCTTTGCCATTCCGGCTGCGCCTGTGCCAGCAACAAGGCACGCACCGCATCGCTGTCATCCGACGCCAATGCCCACCAATCCTGATTGCCCGGCGCAAAGCTGAGCGCGGTGCCACTGACATTGAGGCGGTTGCGCAGCAGTTGCAGCGCGGTTTGCAGCTTGTCTTGTTTCGACGGCAGCTCGCTGTGCTGCAGAATGCTGATCCAGTCGAGCAGTTCGCGGTTGCTGAGGTTGGCCGGCTGCAATGACAGCGAATCCAGCTGGTTGGGCAACAGCTTGCCTGTACGAGATAACGCCTCGAGCGCCATTAACTTTAGTTTTGCCGGCTCACCCCATTCGGCCACACGCAGTTTGCCGGCCACAAACGCGGCCAGCGCCCCCTGCATTTTCTGCTGCGCCTGCGCGGGGATTTCCCAGCCTGCTTCGTGGCTGATACTGAGCAGATACGCGGTCAATTCAACACTGCCCTGTTGCAGATTGGGGAAATACCGCGCCAGCCCCTGTTCATCGAGATAACTCGGCAACTCGCGGCTGATCTGCGCCCACAGCTCGCGGCTGCCGAGCGCCACGGCTTTCGAGGTACGCTGTTCAAGACAGGCATAGGGGTACTGGCTCATATACTGGCGCACGCCGTCCAGCTGTGCCGGCGACGGCATCAGACTCACGGCCACGCCACCGCGACCGGGCAAGGCGCCCGGCGGTGCGGCCAACGGCAGCGTCAGTGGCTGATCCAGCAACTGCAGCGACGACTGCTGCACCCGCACCGGCAAAGCCGGCAACACGGTCTGGCCAAGCTTGATGGCATCGTTGCCACGGCCATCACGCTCGCGCACTTCAACGCGCCAATCCAGCTTGCTGCTGTTGAGCGGCACGGTTACATCCCAGCCGATTTCACGCGCTTCGCCCGCTGCCAGCGTGGCGCTCTGGTTGGCCAGTGGCAGCGTTTTGCCATCGGCGCTGAGGCTGGGGCTGACCTCCACCGACATGCTGCGCTCGGTGGTGTTGCGCAGTGTGAATCCGGCGCGGAACACATCGCCATCGCGCACCACCGGCGGCAGGCCGGCCAGCAGCAGCAGATCCTTGCTGGCGCGAATGCTGGTGGCGCCACTACCGAAGCGTTCAGTGCCGGCGGTGGCCACCGCAACAATGCGGAAGCTGGTCAGCGAATCATTCAAGGGCACGTCTACCGTGGCTTCACCCGCGTCGTTCAGCGGCACCCGGCCTTTCCACAGCAGCAGGGTATCGAACAGCTCACGGGTAGGTGCCTTGCCGCCACCACCACCGGCCGGCAAGGCCTTTTTGCCAAAATGGCGCCGGCCGATCACCTGCATCTGCGCCGTGGCATTGCTCACGCCATAACCGCGGCGGCTGACCATGGCCTGCAACACATCCCAACTGGCATTCGGAGCC
>JAUPTR010000389.1 GCA_030917985.1 Pseudomonadota bacterium
CCAAGGTCGCCGCCAACCATCTGGCCGGCTACGGCATCGGCCGCTATACCGGCTCGGTAACCTCGACCAAGCTGAAAGTCACCGGCATCGACCTGTTCTCTGCCGGCAATTTCACCGGAGGAAACGATACAGAAGAAATCCTGCTCTCCGACCCGGTGGGGGGTGTTTACAAAAAGCTGGTGATCAAGAACGATAAACTGGTGGGCGCATGCCTTTATGGCGATACGGCCGATGGCGCCTGGTATTTCAAACTGGTGAGAGAAGGCCACTCGATCGGTGAAATCCGCGATCATCTGGCTTTCGGCGAACGCGACCTGACCGGTGACGTCGGCCATCAAGGCAACACCAAAGCTGCGAGCATGGCCGACGACGCCGAAGTCTGCGGCTGCAATGGCGTGAGCAAAGGTGCCATCGTCAAGGCAATCCGTGAAAAAGGCCTGACCTCGCTGGATGAAATCAAGAAACACACCAAGGCTGCCTCCAGCTGCGGCTCATGCGCCGGCCTGTGTGAACAGATCCTGATTTCCACCGTGGGTGGTGCCGCCGATCTGAAGCCAAAATCGGAAAAAGCCATCTGTGGCTGCACCGACCACAACCACGGCAACATTCGCCGCACCATCAAGGAACAGCGTCTGCTGAGCATTCCGGAGGTGATGCGCTTCATGGAATGGCGCACCCCCAACGGCTGCGCCACCTGCCGCCCGGCGCTCAACTATTACCTGATCTCGACCTGGCCGGGCGAAGCCAAGGATGATCCGCAAAGCCGCTTCATCAACGAGCGCGCCCACGCCAACATCCAGAAGGATGGCACCTACTCGGTGGTGCCACAGATGCTCGGCGGCGTGACCACCCCGGCGCAGTTGAAGAAAATCGCCGAAGTGGCAGAGAAATACAATGTGCCAACCGTAAAAGTCACCGGCGGCCAGCGTATTGACCTGCTGGGCGTGAAGAAAGAAGACCTGGTACCGATGTGGCGCGATCTGGACATGCCGTCCGGCTACGCCTACGGCAAGTCGATCCGCACCGTAAAAACCTGCGTCGGCGCCGAACACTGCCGCTTCGGCACACAGCGCTCGATGGAAATGGGCATCCAGCTGGAACAAGAGCTGCACAATATGTGGAGCCCGCACAAGGTCAAGCTGGCCGTATCCGGCTGCCCACGCAACTGCGCCGAAGCCGGCATTAAAGACGTTGGCGTGATCGGCGTGGATTCTGGCTGGGAGCTGTATGTTGGCGGCAATGGCGGTATCAAGACCGAAGTGGCGCAATTCTTCGTCAAGGTGAAAACCGCGGAAGAAGTGCGCGAATACAGCGGCGCCTTCCTGCAACTGTATCGCGAAGAAGCCTTCTATCTGGAACGCACCGTGCATTACCTGCACCGCGTAGGCCTCGATCACGCCAAGAAACGGGTGCTGGACGATGAGTCCAACCGCAAGGCGCTGTATCAGCGGCTGCTGTATTCGCTGTCGGTGGAACAGGATCCATGGATGGCACGCGCCAAAGAGGGTGTGGAGAAACACGAATTCCAGTCACTGAGCTTGCCTGAATCCACCATGCCCGCCTGAACCTGCAACAATTGTTAGATGCTGGGCCGGTGGCCCCGCCTGGAGAAGAAAAATGAGTGAATGGCAGAAAATCTGCGCCGTAAGCGATATCCCGCAACTTGGTTCACGGGTGGTGAAACATCCTCAAGGTGATATCGCCATCTTCCGCAACAGCGAAGACGATATCTTCGCCCTGCACGACAAATGCCCGCACAAGGGCGGCCCGCTGTCGCAAGGCATCGTGCACGACAAAACCGTCACCTGCCCGCTGCACAGCTGGAACATCAGCCTAGAAAGCGGCGAAGCGCAGGCGCCGGATGTTGGCTGCACCCGCAGCTTCAGCGTCAAGGTTGATGCTGGCGAGGTCTATCTGCAGGTCAAATGATAGCCAACGCCAACCGGTTTTGGCCTGGCTGCGAGTTTTACCCTCTTCCTGTTCCAAGCAAGGAAGTTGACAGCGGGCGACATGCCCGCTTTTTTTGCCGATTTTCCGTGCAAATCAATGGCAAACCACAAATAAAACAGCGCCGCAACAGCAAAACCTGTATAGTGCGAAGCGGATTTTCCTTTCAAGCAAAAGCTAAAGTCTGTTTTTGACCTGATCCCCGCAAGCCTATTGCGTTGTTGATGGCAAACGCCACTCGTCTCGCAGAACCTGCAGCAGCAGCTTTTCCGTGAGTATTGCGACCCTGGGTCGCCCCACGGCGCCACTCCACCGGATGAAGCCAGCATTCCGCATTAGATCGGGCTGGTCATACTATCCAAAAAATGGACTGGCCAAGATATACAGGAGCCTACCATGGCAAAAGAAGACATCATTGAATTCGAAGGCGTGATTACCGATGTACTGCCGGAATCGCGCTACCGCGTAAAACTGAGCAACGGCGTGGAAATCCTCGCTTACGGCTCGGGCAAGATGAAAATGCACCGCATCAAGGTATTGATGGGTGACCGCGTGACAGTTGAAATGTCGCCCTACGATCTGACCAAGGGCCGCATCACCTTCCGTCACCTTACACCTCGCACCAACAACTGAGCCATTGCGCCCGGTTTTATCAGAAAGCAACATTGAAAGTATACGAACTACAACCCGGTGACCGGGTGAACGACCGCCGCAATGGCAAGGATTTCTGGCTGGAAGTGATTTCCGCCATTCCGCTGGACCGGTTGATTCAAGTCACATTCAAGTCGAGCATGGGCCTCGGTTCTGCCAGTTACCACGGTAACGCCTTTATCTCCGCAGAACGCTGCTAAGCCGACATCAGCAACACCCGCGTGATCCGGCCTGGCCGATACGCAGACAACAAGCCGCACAGATGTGCGGCTTTTTTATTTGGCAAAAATTCGCAGCGCAGCAAACATCACCACACACAAACATAAAGCAAAAGCACTAAACCATTGTTGTAACAGGTATAAGCCCCAATACTGCGCCTAAGGCCATTTTGCGCTGCGCCGCAACCTACTGAGTATTTACCCTAAATAGCGCTAAATTTGTTTCCAAAGCTGCCGATACTCAGCTATATTAGCAAG
>JAUPTR010000390.1 GCA_030917985.1 Pseudomonadota bacterium
CCGGCCCGCTGGGTTTCCCCGCTTTGGGGCCTGCTCCGGCGTCGCAAACCGCTTGTGGAGATCACTCCACGGCGCGTTTTGCTTCTTGGATCAGGCCCCAAAGCGGGGAAACGCGATCTGTGAAACCTTTGTCAACAGAGCCTAGCAAGGCGGAAAGCGCACGCGAGCTGAAATCGCGCAAGGAAACCCAGGACATCATGTCGCTGGTGCTTGGCAGCGAACAGCAACTGGGCGACTGGAAGCTGGATCTGGCGCTGGCCAGCAGCAAGGCCAGCGAAGATACGCCGGAACACATTGCCGGCGCAGTGTTCAAGTCGAACGACGATTTCAGCAAGGTGGGCTTTGGCGACACGCGCAAGCCCGAGCTGATCGGCCCGGACAGCATGTACGACCCGGCGCAGTTCACGCTCGACGAAGTGGAACAGGTAAAACAGCAAACCGAAGACCGCGAGCACAATCTGCGCTTTGACCTGGGCCGCAGCGTGCAGCTGGGGGGTATGCCGCTGGAGATGAAATTCGGCGCCAAGTTCAGCCGCCGCAAGAAAACCAACGACAGCGAAGTGTGGCAATACGAAGATCTGGACAACGCGCCTTCGCTGGCGGCCAGCACCGATGGCGAGGTGAGTTACGGGCTCGGCCGCTTCGGGCCGCGCATCAGCCGTGGCGCGGTGCAGGGCTTTATCGACGGGCTGAATCGCGGCGATTATTACAATGAGGAAGAATCGCGCGTCAACGATTTCACCCTGCACGAAGACATCAACGCCGGCTATCTGCAAGGCACGCTGAATGCCGGGCTGTGGCGCATTCTCGGCGGCCTGCGTTACGAAGGCACCCAGTTCAGCGCCAGCGGCACCGGGGTCAACAATGGCACGTTTGTCGCCAACGAGGTGAACAACGATTACCACAACTGGCTGCCGGCACTGCACGCCCGCCGCGATCTGGACGCCAGCACCGCCCTGCGCGCGGCCTGGACCAAATCGGTGGTGCGTCCCACCTTCGGCCAGCTGGCGCCGGGCTTTGTCATCGACGGCGACGAGGCGCAGTTCGGCAATCCGACGCTACAGCCGATGCGTTCGGACAATCTCGACCTGGGCATCGAGCGCCGGCTGGGTTACGCCGGGGTGTTGTCGGCCTACGTGTTCTACAAGGACATCAAGAATTTTGTCTACCAGACCGACGTGGCCGGCAGCGGCCAATGGGCGGCATTCGACGAGGCGATCACCTTTGCCAACGGCGAAAAAGGCACGCTCAAAGGCCTGGAGCTGGCATGGTCGCAAACCTTCCGCCAGTTGCCGGCCCCGTGGAACGGCCTGCTCGCCAGCGCCAATGCCAGCGTGGTCAGCTCCAATGCCCGGCTGGAAAGCGCCACCGGCAGCAGCCGCGAGATTCCGCTGCCCAACCAGTCTGACCGCAGCGCCAACCTGATGCTGGGCTACGAGGCCGGTGCGTTCGGTGCGCGCCTGGCGCTCAACTACAAATCGGCGTATCTGCTGGAAACCAGCGATATCACCGATGCCAGCCACGATCTGTATGTTGATGCACAAACCCAGCTCGATCTGTCGCTGCGTTATTCGCTCAACAAGAACACGCAGCTGGTGTTCCAGGCACTGAACCTGACTGACGAGAAATATTATGTCTACACCGGCGAGCGCGCCTACAACGCGCAATACGAGAGTTACGGCCCGAGCTACAAGCTGGGCATCAGCTGGAGTCTGAACTGATGTTGTCACACCCATTCAAACGCTCGCTGACCTACCTGGCACTGCTGGGCCCGCTGCTGTGGGCCGGCGGCAGCGCCAGCTCGGCACCCAGCCGCCAGCCGGCGGCACCGCTGGCGGCAATGGTTGATGCCAGTGCGCTGATGGCCCTGCCGCAGGGCAGCTGGCTGCTGCAGCAGAAAAACAGCCTGCGCCTGATCGACGCCAACGGCCAGCAGCAGGCCACGCTGGCACTGCGCAGCAAGCAGCTCGACCTGCGTGCCACCACCGATGGCGCACTGGCGATGGTGCTGGATGCCGACCACGGCCGGCCACAGGCGATTCGCGTGGATACCCGCAGCGGCCAGCTGCAGGCGCTGCCGGCACTGCCCGATCCGGCTTTCGGCATTGAGGCAATGTGCCTCTACCGCGATGCCCAGCAGGCACTGCACCTGTTCCTGATCGGCAAGGATGGCCAGGCCGAGCAATGGCTGCTGCGCGACAGCGGCTATCTGCTGCTGCGGCGGCTGGCGCTGCCGCCAGGCAGCGAACACTGCCGGGTGGACGATGCCAGCCACACGCTGTTTGTCAGCGAACCCGGCTTTGGCGTGTGGGCCTACAACGCCGATGGCGAAGATGTGCCGCAGCGCCAGCCGGTGTTGCTGCGCCAGCCCTACGGCCCGCTGCCGGCCGGCCCGGCAGCGCTGGCGCCCTTGCCCGGCGGGCTGGCGGTGTTGAGCGAAGACGGCCAGACGCTGCACCTGCTGCAGCACCAGCGCCAGCAATGGCGCGCACTGCCGGCACACCGCCTGCCACAGGCAGTGGATGCCGAAACCCTGGCGCTGGCACCGCACCCCAGCCGCCTGCAGCTGCTGCTGCGCGGCAAAAACGGCTGGCAGCTGCATCAGCAAGGCTGGCGCAAGGCAGCCGCCGGCGCAACACCCTTGCCGGTGCTGCAGCCGCGCCACCAGACCGAGCCGGTGGCACGCCTGGGCGATGCCGCCGACGATCCGGCCATCTGGGTTCACCCCGGCGATGCCAGCCAGTCACGCGTGCTCGGCACCAATAAAAAGCAGGGGCTGCTGGCCTACGATCTGCAGGGCCGGCAACAGCAATTGCTGGAGGTCGGGCGCATCAACAACGTCGACCTGCGCCAGCGGGTGATGCTGGACGGGCAGCAACATGATCTGGCGTTGGCCACCCGGCGCGACGACAACACGCTGCTGCTGTTCGGCATCGACAGCAGCGGCCGCATCAGCCAGCTGGCCAGCATCCCTACCGGGCTGGACGAAGTGTATGGCGTTTGCCTGTACCAGCCGCCGCAGGGCGGGCTGGAAGCCTTTGTCAACGACAAGGACGGGCGTTACCTGCATTTCCGCATCACCCTGGCCGGCGGCGTGTTTGGCGCACAACGCCTGCGCCAGTTGCAACTGGCCAGCCAGCCGGAAGGCTGCGTGGTGGATGACCGCAACGGCCGGCTGTTCATCGGCGAGGAAAAACGCGGCATCTGGGTAACCAGCGCCGACGCAGCCCACGCCACACCGCTGCAGTTGGTGATGCCGGTCGGCCGGCAGCTGGTGGCCGATGTCGAAGGGCTGGCCTTGTACCACGGCGCGGCGCGCAGCTATCTGCTGGTATCGAGCCAGGGCAACAACAGCTATCTGGTGCTGGAAGCCAGCCCGCCCTACCGCTACCGTGGCGCGTTCCGCGTCGGCATCAATGCCGGGGCCGGCATCGACGGCACATCGGAAACCGACGGGCTGGATGTCAGCAGTGCCGATTTCGGCGGACCTTACCGGCATGGCATGCTGGTGGTGCAGGATGGCTACAAGCGCATGCCGGACGGCCCGCAGAACTTCAAGTACATCGCCTGGCAGGATATCGCCACGGCGCTGGCGCTGGATTGAGGCGGGCATGTTGTCTGCGCTTGTTTTTCCGGGCTTGACCACGCCACCCGCCGCGCTGCGCCCGCGCAGCGGCTATCGCTGGCTGGCACTGCTGCTGGCGCTGTTGTTGCATCTGGCCGCACTGTGCGGGCTGCCTGCCGGCAGCCGGCCGGCGGTAACCCAGGCGCCACAGCCCTTGCAGGTCAGTGTCAGCTTCAGCGAAGCACCGGCGCCACAGGCACCGGCCCCGGCAGCAATGCCCGTACCGACACCGGCCAGCCCGGCGCCGGCCCGCCGCAGCGCACCGGCTACGGCCGCACCACAACCGGCAACGGCCAGCACCAGCCAGGTGGCAACGCCAGCCGATGTGGCCCCAACCACAGCGGCGCCGGCCAGCGCGCCGGCCGCTGCGGGCAACCCGGCGCCGACAGCGGCAGTGGCCGCCACCGGCAAGGCCGAAGCCGGCGAGCCGGTGGCGCGCCACGAGCCACCGCGTTATCACGCCGATTATCTGCACAACCCGCAGCCGCCCTACCCGCCGCTGTCACGCCGGCTGCGCGAAAGCGGCAGCACGCTGCTGCGTGTGCACGTAAGCGCCGAGGGAGTGCCAGACCAGGTGCTGATCAAGCAAGGCAGCGGTTATGCCCGGCTCGACCAGGCCGCCGAGGCCGCCGTATCACAATGGCGCTTTGTACCCGCACGCAGCAACGGCCAGGCCGTTGCTGGCTGGGTGGAAGTGCCGATTCTGTTCAAACTGGATGATCCAACATGAAACACGATTCACTGATTTCACATTTTCTGGCCCAGACCGATGCGGTGGGGCTGGTGCTGGCAGCGCTGCTGTTGCTGATGTCGCTGGCCAGCTGGTACCTGATTCTGGCCAAGGGCTGGCAATGGCTGCAATTGCGCCAGCGCGGCCGGGCTTTCCAGCAGCAGTTCTGGCAGGCGGCCTCGCTCGACAGCGTGGCGCAACAATTGTCGGGCCAGCAACTGGTCGATCCGTTTTCGCGGCTGGCGTGGCAATCCCTGCTGGTGCGGCGTCAGCACGCACTGATCGAACCTGCTCGGCTGGAAACGGCAGGCAGCATGGCCGAGGTACTGACGCGGCAGATGCAGCGCACCATCGACGACGAAACCACGCGGCTGGAAAACGGCCTGACGCTGCTGGCATCGGTGGCAGCGGTGGCGCCGTTTGTCGGCCTGTTCGGCACGGTGTGGGGGGTGTACCACGCGCTGACCGCCATCGGCAGCAGCGGCGTGGCCGGGCTGGAGCAGATTGCCGGGCCGGTGGGCGAGGCACTGATCATGACCGCGTTTGGCCTGGCGGTGGCGATTCCGGCGCTGCTGGCCTACAACGCCTGCACCCGCGGCAACCGCGTGCTGCTGGCGCGGCTAGACCGCTTTGCCCACCAGTTGTTCCATTTCCTCACCACCGGCCAGAACACGGCCACCAGCCGGGAGGCATGAGATGGCCTTTACCACCGGAAGGCCCGGCGTGCAGATGCCGCAGGCCGAAATCAACATGATTCCGCTGATTGACGTGATGCTGGTGCTACTGGTGATTTTCATGGTGACTGCACCGCTGATGACCCACGCCATCCGCCTCGATCTGCCCCGCGCCAGCACCCGGCCCGCCAGTCAGGGCGAGAAGGTCGAACTGGCGATCAGCAGCAACGGCAGCCTGTTCTGGAACGGCCAGCCGCACTCACATGCACAACTGCTGGCGCGCCTGGCCGAACAAGGGCAACTGGCGCCGGATATACCGCTGCAGCTGCACGCCGACAGCGCCACCCGCTACGGCCTGCTGGCGGAAATCATGGCGGCAGCCAGCCGGGCGGGGATACGGCAGATCGGGTTTGTCACCCGGCCGGCACCATGAGCTGATCCAGGCCCCAAACAAAAGGAGGCGCATGCGCCTCCTTGTTGTTCCTGCTGCAGCGCCAGTTACTCGGCGTCCAGCCCGTCCTGCACCATCTGCGCGGCGCGGATCACCGCACGCGCCTTGTTCAGGGTTTCTTCCCATTCGCTTTGCGGCACCGAGTCGGCAACAATGCCGGCACCGGCCTGCACGTAGAGCGTTTTATCCTTGATCACCGCAGTACGCAGCGCAATCGCCACGTCCATGTCACCATTGAAGCCCAGATAACCGACCGCGCCGGAATACACGCCACGCTTGCTCGGTTCCAGTTCGTCGATGATCTGCATCGCCCGCACTTTGGGGGAACCAGACACGGTGCCGGCCGGGAAAGTGGCGCGCAGGATGTCCATGTTCGACATGTTCGGCTTCAGCGTGGCATCGACGTTGGAAACGATGTGCATCACGTGCGAATAACGCTCGATCACCATTTTGTCGGTGAGTTTCACCGAGCCGGTTTGCGACACCCGGCCAACGTCGTTGCGGCCCAGGTC
>JAUPTR010000391.1 GCA_030917985.1 Pseudomonadota bacterium
CGCAGCCCGTGCCGGCGTGGCGGGGCTGGTGCAGCAGGTCGACGCCATGTCGTCGGCAGAGTCGGAAGAAATCCTGCCGCGTGCTGATTGGCAGCAGTGGCAGCGCGATTGGCAGTCGCTATTGGCTGAGGTGGCCGGGCTGACGCCTGCCGAGAGTTTTGCCCGGCATACAGCGCTGGCAGAACGTATGGTGGTGCTGATTGACGGCGTGACCAATAACTCCGGTCTGGCGCTTGACCCCGATCTGGACAGTTTTTATGTGATGTTGTCACTGCAGGCCAATTTGCCGCAGCTGACCGAGCAGATGGGGCAGGCACGCGCTTTTGGCGCCAATGCAGTGGCCGATGGCAGTGTCAGCGAGGCCGAGCAGGTGCTGGTGCAGGTCCGCATGGCGAGGATTGACGATAACTATCGGCAGTTGCGCAAGAACCTCGGTTTTGTGGCAAAGGCGAATGCCCATTCGCGCGAGGTGCTTGCCGCGCCGATTGAATCGTTTTCCGCTAAAGCCAGTGGTTACCTGGGCTTGCTGAAAGATACCTTTGGCAAACCGGGCAATGTGGCAATCCAGGCAGGCAGCTATTTTGATACTGCTACTGCTGCGATAGACGCCGGTTATGCCTTGGGCGAGGGCATGCATCAGGAGCTCAAGTCCTTGCTGCAGGCCAGGCTGGGCAGGCTGGAGCAGCAACGTGCATTGGCCATTGGCGGGCTGCTGGGCCTGAGCCTGCTTGGGTTGTATGTATTCGGTGCCATTTATCTGTCCACCTCGCGTGCCTTGCGCGAGACGGTGCAGGCGGTCGACCGGATTGGCAACGGTGAACTTGAGCTTGCGCTGCATGCGGCTTCCAGAGACGAGTTCGGCCATTTGCAGGCCACCGTGGGCAAGATGGCGGCCATGCTCAAGCAGTTTGCCGACGCGCAACTGGCGATGGCCAGCAGCCATGCACAGGGTGACACCGATGCCATTATCCGCGCCGAAGACTATCGCGGTGTGTATGCCGAGATGGCGGTTCAGGTGAACAATCTGGCGCGGCTGCACATCAATATCAGTCAGAAAATCACTGATGTGATCACCGGCTATACACAGGGGCACTTTGATCGCTCGATGGATCGTTTGCCGGGCAAGCTGGCGGTGATCACCGCATCGCTGGACAAGGTGCAGGGCGGGCTTGCCGATGCGGCAAGGGCTGCGGCAGAAAATGTCCGCATCCGCGTGGCGCTGGATAACGTCAGCAGCAATGTACGCATCACCGATAACGAAGGCATCGTGGTGTATGCCAATACCGCATTGCGCGAGAAATTGCGCCAGCTTGAAGCACAGATTCGCAAGCAGATCGCCGATTTCAGTGCCGATCGGTTTGTCGGCATGGATATCACCCGTTTTTACGACGACCCGCAGGCAATACGGCAAATCCTGCGCACGCTGGACCAGACCCGCGCAACACGCATGGTGATCGGTGGACGTACCTGGGATGTCACGACCAATCCGGTGCGTGATGCCGGTGGTGCGCGCCTGGGAACAATAGGCGAGTGGCTCGATGTGACGGATCAATTGCGCGCAGAAGAAGAAATTGCCGCGCTGGTTGAGGCTGCGGCCAGCGGCGATTTTTCGCAAAGGGTGAATGTCACGCAAAAGCAGGGCTTCTTGTTGCAGGTGGCGCAGGGCCTCAATCAGTTGCTCGACAACAGTTCGGCCGGGCTGGCCGAACTGCAGCGCATGCTCAGTGCGCTGGCTGATGGTGATCTGAACGTAAGGGTAGAGGGATCGTTTGCCGGTGTGTTTGCCGATTTGCAACTGGCAGCCAATACCACCTCCGAGCGGCTGGCCGAGATTATCGGCCAGATCACCGAGGCGGCAGAGACAATCGGCACCGCCACCCGCGAAATTGCCGCCGGCAACATGAATCTCTCTTCGCGTACCGAACAGCAGGCGGCCAGCCTGGAAGAAACGGCAAGCAGTGTGGAAGAGCTGGCCGGCACCGTCAGACAGAATGCCGGCAACGCACGCCAGGCCAATGACCTGACCACACGCGCAGCCGAAGTGGCGTGGCAGGGTGGAGAAATGGTGTCGCAGGTGGTCACTACCATGAACGATATCAATGCCGCTTCACGCGAGATTGTCGACATCATCTCGGTGATCGACGGCATTGCATTCCAGACCAATATCCTCGCGTTGAACGCTGCGGTTGAAGCTGCCCGCGCGGGTGAGCAGGGGCGTGGCTTTGCTGTGGTGGCCAGCGAGGTGCGCGGCCTTGCACAGCGTTCGGCTGCGGCTGCCAAGGAAATCAAGGGCCTCATTTCCGACTCGGTCAGCCAGGTTGAAACCGGGGCAAGGGTGGTCAATCAGGCGGGTGAAACCATGCAGGACATTGTTTCATCGGTAAACCGGGTGGCCACGCTGATGGCCGAGATCAGTGCCGCCAGTCAGGAGCAGAGCCAGGGTATCGATCAGGTGAACCAGACGGTGACCAGCCTGGACGACATGACACAACAGAATGCCGCACTGGTGGAGCAGGCTGCGGCTGCTGCAAAAAGCCTGGAGGAGCAGGCGCAGACGCTGGCGGGGGCGGTGCGTGTATTCCGGCTGGCTGGTTCAAGAAAAGCGTCGATTGGCAAGTTGCCAGCCCATTCCCGGATGCCGGTCTTGGCCGGGCCACAAGCCGATGAGTGGAACGAGTTCTGATGCGCACAATCATGCTGGAGCAGCAGTACTGTGGGCGTGAAGACGTGAAGGGGGATGTATGGTGACGCCAACCGGGCCTGCAGGGGATCAGGCGATGCGGGATTTTCATTTTACCAGCCAGGATTTCGCCCGCGTGCGGCGCATGATCTACGATCATGCCGGTATCAATCTGAACGACAGCAAGGAGCAGATGGTATACAGCCGTCTGGCACGCCGGCTGCGCAGCCTTGGTATTGCCAGCTTTGGCGCGTATCTGGATTTGCTGAAAAATGCTTCCCATCCGGAATGGGAGCACTTCATCAATGCCCTGACGACCAATCTGACATCTTTTTTCCGCGAGATGCATCATTTCGACATCCTGCGCGAATACCTGCAGCGGGCATCCGCCCAGCGCCGGCAGATCACCATCTGGTGCTCCGCATCATCTACCGGGGAAGAACCCTATTCAATCGCCATCACCGCTGCCGAAGCCTTTGGCAGCCTGCAGCCTCCGGTTTCCATCATTGCCTCGGATCTCGATACGAACGTACTGGAAAAAGCCGCCAATGGTGTTTATACCGAGGACAAGATTGCCCGTCTGCCGGAGCGCCAGATCAAACAGTTTTTCTTGCGCGGCAAGGGCGAAAAGTCTGGCCTGGTCAGGGTGCGTCGCGAATTGCGTGAGTTGATTGCGTTTCGCCAGATCAATCTGCTGCACGATGACTGGCCGGTGCGCGGGCCACTGGATATCATTTTTTGCCGGAACGTGATGATCTATTTCGACAAGGAAACTCAGCGTCAGATTCTGGCAAAGTTTGCGCCGTTGTTACGCAGCGATGGCCGGCTGTTTGTCGGCCACTCGGAAAACCTGCATCATTCCGCCGATCTGTTCCGTTCCTGTCAGAAGACGGTATACCGTCTAGCCGAGAAAGGCGCTGCCACAGATGGCTGAAAACTATGAAGAGGTGCTGGCGCCTACTATCTATTTCGACAAGAATTTCCAGAGTCAGGCTGCCAAAATCCTGCCGGGTGAATATTACGCCACCTCGCGTGACATGTTGTTGGTAACCGTGCTGGGTTCGTGCGTGGCCGCCTGTATCCGCGATCGGCAAACCGGTGTTGGCGGCATGAATCATTTCATGCTGCCGGATTCGAATCAGGATGCAGATACCATGCTGGGTTTGCCCACGCGTTATGGCACCTATGCGATGGAGGTGTTGATCAACCAGGTCATGAAGATCGGCGCCAAGCGCAGTAATCTGGAGGCGAAGATATTCGGTGGGGGCAACGTATTGCGCGGCTTTACCATTGCCAATATCGGGCAGAAAAATGCCAGCTTTGTGAAAGAGTTTCTGGCGCGGGAGAAAATTCCGATTGTTGCTGAAGACCTGCTCGATATCTATCCGCGCAAGGTCTATTTTTTTCCGCAAACGGGGCGTGTGCTGGTGAAAAAGCTCAAGAGTGTGCATAACAACACCATTGTTGATCGGGAAAAGGATTACAGCTCGCGTTTGCGTCAGTCGAAGGTGGAGGGCGATGTCGAGTTGTTTGGTTAAGTGGCGGGAAATGGATGGCCACAGACGATTGCCGATGCGGATGGGTATATGAAAAAAATCAGTGTGATTGTGGTTGATGATTCTGCCTTGATTCGCAGCCTGCTCAGGGAGATCATCAACGCCAATACGGATATGGAAGTGGTGGCCGCTGCTCCCGATCCGTTGACTGCGCGGGAAATGATCCGCAATTTGAATCCGGATGTGATTACACTGGATATCGAAATGCCGAAAATGGATGGCCTGAGCTTTCTGGAGAAACTCATGCGTTTGAAGCCCACACCGGTGGTGATGATTTCTTCACTGACCGAGTCTGGCTCGGATGCAACTTTGCGTGCCCTTGAGTTGGGGGCGGTCGATTTCATCGCCAAACCGAAAATGGATATTGCCCACGGCATGCAGGAATACGCTGACGATATTGCCGACAAAATCCGCGCCGCAGCGGTGTCCCGGCCACGCAGGCTGGCTGCCGCCAGCCGCCCTGCAGATGGATTGCCCGAGATTGCGCCCGCCCATTCGGCTGATGCGGTATTGCCGGTTCGGCGCCAACACATCGCCAAAACCGAGAAATTGATCATCGTTGGCGCATCCACCGGTGGCACCGAGGCGATCAAGGAGTTCTTGATGCCGCTGCCGCCAGACTCGCCCGGCATTCTGATTACGCAGCATATGCCCGAGGCGTTTACCAATTCATTTGCCAAGCGCCTCGATGGCCTGTGTAAAATTGCGGTCAAGGAGGCGCAGCACGGCGAGCGTGTGATGCCCGGCCATGCGTATGTGGCGCCGGGTCATTCTCATCTGATGCTGAAACTGGACGGCGCCAACTATGTCTGTGAGCTGTCTCAGGCGCCACCGGTCAATCGTCATCGTCCGTCGGTGGACGTCCTGTTCCGCTCTGCTGCCAATTGCCTCGGTAAAAACGCGATTGGTGTGATCCTGACCGGAATGGGCAAGGATGGGGCGGCCGGCATGCTGGAAATGAAGCAGGCCGGCGCCTATAACTTTGCTCAGGATGAGGCAAGCTGCGTGGTGTTCGGTATGCCGAAAGAAGCCATCGCCATGGGCGGTGTCGACGAAATCGTGCCGTTGTCGCAAATGTCGGCAAAGGTGATGGCTTATCTGGGCAGCCTGGGCAGCCGTTCCTTCCGGGTTTAGGCGCATTTTCGATTGAGCCAGGGCGGAGCCGGTGCTCCGCCTTTGTCATTTATATGGTGTTTGATGTCTGTTCTGGATTTTGCATGAAACCGTTACCGATTCTGGTAGTTGAAGACGATGCCTCTCTGCGCGAGGCGCTGCAGGATACGCTTGAACTGGCAGGTTATCAGGTGATCGCTGCCGGTGATGGCGATGCGGCGTTGGCACGTCTGAAAAGCAATCGTATCGGTCTGATCATCTCGGACGTGCAAATGCAACCGATGGATGGCTATACCCTGCTCAAGCGGGCCAAACAGCAGGTGCCGCACGTACCTTTTCTGCTGATGACTGCCTTTGGCGATTTGCAGAAAGCCGTCGAAGCCATGCGTAACGGCGCGGCGCATTATCTGCTCAAGCCTTTTGAACCGGATGTGTTGCTGGCTGAAGTCGCCAAATACCTGATTCCGGGCGAAGCCGTGGCGGCGGACGAATGGGTGGCGGAAGATCCGGCTACCCAGGCGGTGATGGCGCTGGCGCAGCGCGTGGCACCAACGGACGCCACGGTTTTGCTGGCAGGCGAAAGCGGCGTAGGCAAGGAGGTGTTTGCGCGCTACATCCATCGCCATTCATCGCGCGCCAAGGGCCCTTTTGTGGCCATCAACTGTGCGGCGATTCCCGAGCAGTTGCTGGAATCCACACTGTTTGGGCACGAGAAGGGCGCTTTCACCGGAGCATCACAGGCCCAGGCCGGCAAGTTTGAACAGGCAGAAAACGGCACACTGCTGCTTGATGAAATTTCGGAAATGCCCTTGCTGCTGCAGGCCAAGTTGCTGCGTGTGTTGCAGGAGCGTGAAGTGGAGCGGGTTGGCGGGCAGAAGCCGATCAAGGTCAATATCCGCGTCTTGGCCACCACCAACCGCGATATGGTCGCAGAGGTTGCTGCCGGACGCTTTCGCGAGGATTTGTATTATCGCCTGAACGTATTTCCGCTGAATATTCCGGCGCTGCGGCAGCGTCGTGGCGATATTCTGCCGCTGGCACGCAAGGTGTTGCAGCGTTTTGCCGAGCAAATGGGGCGTCCTGCCTTGAAGTTCTCTAGTGAGGCTGAGTCTGCTTTGTTCGCGCACGATTGGGATGGCAATGTGCGCGAACTGGAAAATGTGGTGCAGCGGGCTGCGATTCTGGCTTTAACAGATGTGATCGAGCCATCTCAGTTGTTATTGCCAACACCGCTTGCACCGGCTGAAGCCGCTGTTGCTGACATTGTCCCTGCCAAATTACCGATGGACATGGAGTCGATTGAACGCCGCACCATTCTCGATACGCTTGAGCAGGTAAATGGCTCGCGCAAGTTGGCGGCAGAGAGATTGGGGATCAGCGAACGGACTTTACGTTACAAGCTGAAACAATATCGGGAAGAAGCGGGCGAATAAGCGCCTGCTTTTTATGCGAAAAAGCAGATTGACTGATGAAAAGTGCTGAATTGCTGAAAACTTATGCTTGATAACAACCGGATGACTACTTGGTGATGCTGGCGGAGCGGACGGGACTCGAACCCGCGACCCCCGGCGTGACAGGCCGGTATTCTAACCAACTGAACTACCGCTCCGCAGCGGTAAAACACTTTTCTTGGTGGGCGCTGACGGAGTCGAACCGCCGACATTCTGCTTGTA
>JAUPTR010000392.1 GCA_030917985.1 Pseudomonadota bacterium
ACGGATATCGCCTACCACGTCACGCGCCAGCGCCCAGAAGTCGCCGTCGGCGACCACCGGATAGTTGGCGGAGAGCATGGTGAAGTACAGCCCCATTCCGTCTTCCGGCACTGGCTCGCTGAGGTAAGGGCGCATGTCCACCGGGTGCGACAGCGTCATTGCCGCTGTGCCGCCGCTGGCCAGTGCCTGGCGTTTGGCGAGCAGCTGAGCCGCACCCAGCGCGCCGTGGATCGTGGTGTGTTGCTCGCGGCAACGTTGCTGCAGCGCAGTCGCCTGCTGCTGATCCAGTTCGACGCGGATAAAGCGCGGTTCACGTGCGGTTTGCTGTTGTTCCAGCCAGGGTAGATCGGCGGGTTTGCCGTGGCGCTTGATGTCGTTTTTCATCTCGCCATAAATATCCATCATTTTTTCCGGATGGCGCGGCCAGTCGAAGGCCTCCGGAAACAGTGCGTGCATCGGCGCTGGCTCGGCGTGTGCTGCGGCTTCCGTGGTCTGGCCCGTTAATACGTCGTTGAGAATCTCGCGCAGCAGCGCAGTGCCAGAGCGGCCGTCGGCAATCGAATGGTGATAACACAGCGCAACGATGCAGGCGTCTGCATCGTTGCGCGGCAGATACAGTGCGCGTAGCAGTGGATGTTCTTCACTGGTAAAGGGCTGTGCCAGTTGTGCCTGCAATGGTTGCTGCCAGGTTTCTGCCGTCACTGTTGACACATGCAGCGAAATCTTCGCTGGTTCGGCCGGGCAGAATGCGAGCTGGCCGCTGGCATCGGTGCGGATAGTGCAATTCAGCAAGGGATGGCGCTGCTGTACGCGTGCCAGCGCGGCTTGCAGCTCGGGGGCTTGCAACTGGCCATCCAGTTCGGCAAACACTACAAAATTCATGCACGACACGTGATCCAGCAGCCAGAAGAATTTTTCGCCTGCATCCAGCGGGCGGGACAAAGTAGGGGCGTTCATGATGGGCTTTCGGCAGCAGCGGTTGGGCTAAATCGAATGATTTAATAACAGCCAATGATGAATTCTGCAACCATTATTGCTGCCACTTTGCACTGCGCGCGCAACAAAAAAGCGGCCCTGCAGGCCGCTCTTGTCTGTCGAGGTGCTGATCAGCCCTGGCGACGGCGACGCGCTGCGTAGCCAACAACCCCCAGGCCGGCAAGCATCATCAGGTATTCCGATGGTTCCGGAACCGGTGCGGTGTTTTGCCCCATGGCGATCTGGCTGTCCAGGTAGATGTAGCCATCGGCGGTGCCGTTGGTGTTGACGAACGAGGTTTTGAGTACACCGCTATGGCCGTCATAGTTCACTTCATGACGCGAACCAAAATAACCGTTGGCGCCATCGGCAAAGTTGACTGTGCCGCTCAAGGATGCCTGGGCAAAGCTATAGAAGTTGTCGTGGATGTTGTCATCGTAAGCGCTGACTGCATAGTTGACACTGAAAACAACAGCAGCAGGGCCGCTCAGGGTGAAATATCCCTGTTTGTTACTGGAGGCGTTCACCATGAACAGCGACGGCGTTGCCTGGGTCATTGCGCCCGATGCCCGCGCCGTCTGGTCGCTATTCAGCACGTCTGCCCCCGCTGCACTGCCGGAGATGGTGGAAACCGGTGCGAGCCCATCTTCATGCTGGCTGAACGGGAAATGACTGAAATTATTGGTAGCGATATAGCCGACGGAAGCACCGGATACCCATTCCAGGGTTGGGTCAATGCCATCGTTCAGGTCCAGATCGTATATCTGGAATGCGAACGAACTGAAGTCGATTTCCGCTTCGGCAAGCAGGCCGGATGGTACTGCCGCAGCAGCAGTGCCGGCTGCGCCGGACAGCAGCAGCGCTGCCAGCAGTTTTGCAGATTGGCTGAACATGTATTTTTCTCCCTGAGGGTGCGTCAACTGAATCGATTGGTCGACCTTGGGTAAGCATTTTTCATGCCATTAAAATATTATCGCGTTTAAACAGCCGTTTGCCTGTTGCGCTGTGTGCGCCCGGCTTACAGGTGTAAATTAATCCGACAACCGCCAGATCAAGTCTGGCTATGGGTTGGCGGCTATTTTGGCGGGTTTGCCGGGGGCGCGTACCAGTTTTCTCGGGCAACTACCACGGGGTGGTCCTTGTCGGCCATGTAGTGTGGCGACATGATCTGTACGCCATATTCGTTGAAGGCATCCTGTATGTTGGCATGCAAGTCGCCAAGCACAAGCGCACGCCTGGATGGTGCCTCCGGACCGGCATAACAGACCAGCCGGTACTCTACATACCAGTCAGACAGCGCGGTTTGTACCACGTAGGGGGCCGGCTCGTTGAGCAGCCCTGCGGTGTTGCGTGCCGCTTGCAGCAGCATTGCATGTACCTGCCGCCAGGGGGTGTCGTATCCGATGGTGACAGTGGTGTCGAGCACAAAGCCTTTGCCCTCTGCGACGGTACGAGAATAATTTTTGGTGGGTGTGCCGGTAACATAGTTGTTGGGAAGCACGATTTCTTCACCCATCCCGGTCTGGATGCGGGTGGCAAACAACCCGAGTTCGGTAACGGTGCCCTCGGTGTCACCAATGCGGACGTATTCGCCAACCTTCAGCGAACGTGAATACACCAGTATAAAGCCGCTGACCACTTGTCCAACCACCCCCGACGCTCCTAGTGACACCATCAGGCCAAACAGCACCGACATGCCTTTGAAGGCCTCTGTTTGTGCGCCCGGCAGGTAGGGGTAGGCCATTGCAAGCGCCACCAGCCAGACAAAGGCTATCGACAGTTTGCGCGTGGGTACGGCGGTTGCCTGATCCAGCCAGATGCTTTCTACCTGGCCGGATTCAAAACGGGTGAAGAAACTGCGAATGATGCCGCTGATGAAACGGCCAAGGACAAAAATCACAACCACCAGCATCAGGCCGGGGATGGCGCTGACACTGGCCTTGAAAACCGTGCCCAGGGTATCGAACAGGTAGCCGGTGAGGCTTTCGCCCCAGGGGCGCGTCCATGGCAGGCGTCGAAGCACGAAAGTGGCCCACAGATAACTGAGCAGCAACATGCCGCTTGCAATCAGTGTGTTCAGCAGCCGGCTGACAATAGTGGCCGTGCTTTCAGCGTTTAATGCGCTGACGCCAGCCAGTTTTACCGCGTCTGCGTTGCGTCGCACCAGATAAAGTGCTCGATTGCGCAACTTGCGGCCCAGTGTCAGCCACATTTTGCCGGCGGCAATGAACAGTACCGTAGCCAGCAGGCTCCAGCCCATCGCATGGCCAACTTTCTTGATATTGTTCTGTTCCCGGTATTCCGTTATCGCCAGCCTCAGGTTGCCGGCAGCCTGTTCGGCCAGGCTGTACAGGTTGTCACCGGCCAGAGTGTTCACGTCGCCCGGAAGCACCATGAATGCAGCGTCTTCATCAATCATCACTACCGCACCCTGCTCGTGCGGTTTGACTACAACCTTGAAATCGCCGCCCCGATCAAGAATACGCTGGATTCGCTGCTGTGCTGCGTTTGCACGCTCGGCAGGTTTGTAGCTGAGGATCACGCTGCGCATGGTGAAAATCGGTCGATTGCCGACCGTCAGCGCAGCCGGCGCTACGTCGGCGGGGGGTGCCTCGGCGGTGGCGTAGCTGAAGGTTGATAGCGGTAAGCCTGATGTAATCAGGATCAGCAGTGTCATCAGCATGGTGCGGACGAGGTTCGGCGAAAATGACATGATTCTGGCTCTGCAGTTGGCGTTGCGATCAGTTTAGCCGTTATTGGGTGTGTTCGGCTGCACGCGATTCCGCCTGTTACCAAATGACAGGCGGTGTTCCATGCCGCCCAAGTCAAAACACCAAAAGCGTTGACAAATATTTTATGGTCCTTATAATGCAACGCCTTCGGGTTGGTAGCTCAGTCGGTAGAGCAGCGGACTTTTAATCCGTTGGTCGCGAGTTCGAGTCTCGCCCAACCCACCAAACAACAATTCATGTTGCCACAAGCAACAGATAAACCCGCTACCGGGTTGGTAGCTCAGTCGGTAGAGCAGCGGACTTTTAATCCGTTGGTCGCGAGTTCGAGTCTCGCCCAACCCACCAAATCAAAGGCCAGTCGAAAGACTGGCCTTTTGTTTTGCTGCCTTTCTGGCGGCAATCAAAAAAGCCAGCCTTGCGGCTGGCCCTCTACTTGTTACCAGGTGGTTCAGGCTGCTTGCTGACGCTGACGCTGACGCTGACGCAAGCGCAGTCCAACCACCCCCAGGCCTGCCAGCAGCATGGCATAGGTTTCCGGTTCCGGAACGGCGTGTACACCGACCAGTTTGGCGTTGGTGCCGTTAAAGGTCCAGGTGTACTCATCGTAGTGGTAAGGATTGGGTGCAGAAATCGGATTGAGGTGTGGTACGCCTTGCCCGCCATTCAAACGGCTTTCAGTCAGTAGTCCGCCGAGTGTAGGCATGGTGCGCAAATAGAACGAGTCCGATGCAATTTGGCCCGTCTGGGTTTCGCCCGCGTGAGGTGGCTGGATGTGTTGCCCGTACCAGCCACCCGTGAGTGACAACGAGTTCGGTATGCTGAACAGCAGGCTTGCATCCAAATCAACACCGGCATTCCAGAAGCTGCCAAAGAATTTGATGCCCTGATCGTCGCCCAAGGCGCCATCCCAGGAAAAATCGATTTCCAGACGATGCAGACTGTCTTCAACCACGTTGTAACCAACTGCCGCCATGCTCTGTCCGGACGCTAGCAGTGCTGCTGCCACTGCCAGTGGACGCACGATTGCGTTCAATTTCATGATTAAACTCCCTTTAAATTGAGCCAGTAGAATGATGTCTCGACAATCCTCACACAAAATTGTCGTGAAAATGCTCTTTTTTGCAGTTTCCCATGTCATCTATTGCGCTGCAACAATATGAGTACACTGGAATGTTTGGGGTGGTTATTTGGCTAAGGACGCGCTGATTTATTGGCTGTGCGGGCGAATTGCTGCGTACCACAGGCAGGCAATTCGCTAAGCAGGCTTTGCTTGCCAAGCTCGGTTGCACTCGCGCGGTGCTCGGAAGCTCGCCTATCTAAAGATATGTCTCGCTTCCTGCGCGCCGGGCTCCTTGCTCTTCATCCCGCTCGCCGAATAAATCAGCGCTTCCTAAGCACGGAAACTCACGCCCTGCGCTGCTGGCGGCGCTTTTGCCAGGCATGGGCAACGTGCCAGCGCCAGCCGTAATGCACTGTCGTATAGCCGATTGCGGCCAGACTGAGTGCCAGTGCGGGCAAGCCCACAAACAAGGGTGTGCCCATTGCCAGCAGCCACTCGCTGGCAGCCCCGGCCCAGTCACCCCACGGCAGTGCCTGCCAATCGGGCTCAGGTGGAATCACCGTGACGCCGTTTTCTCCGAGCAGCAGTTGCCCGTATTTGAATGCCAGCAGATACAGCGGAACAATGGTCAGTGGATTGGTATAAAAGGTGCACAACAAGGCCACCGGAAGATTGCGTTTCAGCCATATGGCCAGCAAGGCCGCCGCCAGCATCTGCAGCGGCCCCGGCACAAGGCCGGCAAACAGGCCAATGGCCACGCCGCCGGCCGCAGAATGGCGGTTGAGATGCCAGAGCGAAGGGTGCCGCAGCAAGGGCGCCAGTCGGCGCATCAATTGATGATCGAGTACCTTGTCGCGTTGCGGCAGATAACGACGAAACAGTTTGCGTGCCATTACGATGAACTCAGTGCAGGGCGGTTTCCTGCAGAAATCTTAACACGCCGTGTTGTGGCAGCAGATAAGCTCCTTCTCCCAGATACCGGGCGCTATTCAACTCTGCCAGGGTCAGATCGAGTGCTGTGCCATTTTTCATGGTGCATTCCAGCAAGACATCGTCCTCGTCGGCGTTTTCATCCGGCACCAGCAGATAATCGGGGCGTAACAGTTCATCGTTGATCAGCACCAGATCGGCGCGGCCCAGATTGAGGACGATATCGGAACGGGGTTCGACTGAGCGCTTCATGAAACATATCCTGCAGGCGTTAACGTAGCAGGTAGATAAGGGTAAACAGGCCGATTTCAAGCTGCGGCACGCAATGAAAAAAGGGCGGCCAATGGCCGCCCGAATGTCGGTGCTTGCATGTTCCGGATAGTCAGAGCAGGAAATTGAATCCTTGGGGATGGGCTCGCCCACTCCGCGTCGCCAGCACGGCAAACACCTACCGCGACCAGCCAAAACCCCTGCCATGTTCGTTTTCGCTGACAAAGGTTTCGTAACGGCCGCAATTGTCAGCGTAAATATGACAATGGTGAATACGTATGACTACTTATAGCCTGCCATTGGGTGTTTTTTGGGTTTGCTAGTTGCAATCAGGCTGGAATACAATCCACTAATATAACAACGTCATGCGACAAAAAGGCCAAATGGCATGACGAACCGCGATGCAAAAAAATGGCCAACACATTGCCGCCGCAGAGCGGCCCCGAGGGGATAGAGGAAATGAGGTGGGCGTATGACGCCACAGGACGAATGGCTGGAATGCGCCGCCAGTGCGCATCGCCACATCGTGGCAGCAATCTGCCAGGCTGAGGCCGGCCAGCATGCTGCCGCACTGTCGACATTGCAGGCGCTGGAACAAGAGCAAGGCGAACACCTGGACTTGATTGCGCAATTGCTGATCGCGCGCCTGCAAGGCAAGTGGTCTGCAGCGCTGGGTGATTATCAGCAAGCTTATGCACACTGCAGGCGACAGCAGGAACTGTTCGAGTTGTGCATTCATGCCGAAAGCAGCGCACTGCCGGCATCACAGCTACAGCCACAGGCGGATGCTGCGGTTGGCAACATCGGCTTTCTCACGGCGCGAGAGCATCAGGTGTTTACGCTGGTGGCACAAGGCCTGAGCAGCAAGGAAATCGCCCGCCGTTTCGGTATCAGCCCGCGAACCGTGGAGATTCATCGGGCACGGGTGCTGCACAAGCTGGGCGTCAGTTCACTGGCAGAACTGACGCGCCTGTACGATCAACTGGCGGGCATCGGCCGCAGGGCCTGATTACAGTGCGCGCCAGCATTCAAATCACTCAAGCACCATGATTGCATCGGCTTCCACCAGGCCGGCACGTGGCAGGCTGGCCACACCAACGGCGGCGCGGGCCGGAAACGGCTCGGTAAAATATTGCGCCATGATTTCGTTGAACTTGGCGAAATTGCCAAGATCGGTGAGAAAGGCGTTCAGCTTGACGATATCCGCCAACGAGCCGCCCGCCGCCTCGCACACAGCTTTCAGGTTCTTGAACACCTGATGGGTCTGCGCTTCAAACCCTTCCTGCATCTGCATGCTGGCCGGATCCAGACCGATCTGTCCCGACAGGTACACCGCCGAGCCGGCGCGGATGGCCTGCGAATACGTACCAATGGCAGCCGGCGCGCCAGTAGTGGAAACAAGCTGTTTGGTCGACATCATCACTCCTTGAGGAACATTTGCAATAAATCGTTGAGAAAACGCTGGCCTTGCAGCGTCGGTCGAATCCTGTCGTGGCGCAGCTCCAGCAGGCCATCCTGCTGCGCCTGCGCCAGTGCTGGCTCGATTGTAGCCAGTTGCACGCCGCTGCGCTCGGCAAACAATCCCGGTTCAAAGCCGTCGGTCAGACGTAGCGCGTTCATCATGAATTCGAACGGCAGATCATCCAGCCCCACCTGGTTTTCATTCTGTACCGGCACACCGGCCGCAACCTGCCGCAGGTATTGCGCCGGCTGCTTGTAGCGCATCTGGCGGATGATACGGTCGTGAAATGACAGTTTGCTGTGGGCACCCGCGCCGATGCCGAGATAATCGCCAAATTGCCAATAGTTGAGATTGTGCCGGGCAAAACGGCCCGGCTGCGCAAACGCGGAGGTTTCGTAATGCACAAAACCAGCACCTTCCAGTTCAGTCTCGATCATTTCCTGCATATCGGCCGACAATTCTTCGTCCGGCAGATTCGGCGGCTGGCTGTAAAACAGCGTGTTTGGCTCCAGCGTCAGGTGATACGCCGACAAATGCGTGGAGCGGCAATTTATCGCACGGCGGATATCCTGCTGCGCCTGCTGCAGGCTTTGCTGCGGCAAGGCATACATCAAATCCAGATTGAAGTTGTCGAAATGCCGGTGGGCAATGTCCACCGCCCGCAGCGCTTCACTGTCGTTATGGATACGTCCGAGTCGCTGCAGCATTTGTGCATCAAAGCTCTGGATGCCGATCGACAGCCGGTTGATGCCGGCGGTGCGGTAATCGCGGAACTTGTCAGCCTCAAACGTGCCGGGATTGGCTTCCAGCGTGATCTCGGCGTCGGTGGCAAAATTCAGCCGGGCACGCAACGCACACAATAAACGGTCGATTTCGGCAGCAGAAAACAGGCTCGGCGTGCCTCCGCCAAAAAACACCGTCAGCACCCGCCGCCCCCAGATCAGCGGCAGCGCCGACTCCAGATCGCTAATCAGCGCATCGACATAGGCGCTCTCCGGCACCGCAGCTTTCGCCTCGTGTGAATTGAAGTCGCAATACGGGCATTTGCGCACGCACCAGGGAATATGGATGTACAGCGACAACGGCGGCAGCGCCTGCAGGCGCCATCCGGATGAACCGGGCAAGATGGAAACGTTGGCCATGGGCAGCTTCAACAACGGGAAACGCCGCCATTATCGTTGTTTTCGCCAAAACTGGCGCGGCAAACGCTGCTCAAGCCGTACAAATATCGCTGCAAGCCGCAACAGGACTTGACTGGGCAAAATTCATCGACTAAAAAAGCAGGCTAGAATACTAGCTCTATTTTTGCGCTTGAATGGCCGGTATTCGACACATTCCATTATCAATACAGCAGAGAGGGACAGCAGTCATGGCAACAGGTACCGTGAAATGGTTCAACGACTCGAAAGGGTTTGGTTTCATTACGCCCGATGGTGGCGGTGAAGACGTTTTTGCCCATTTCTCGACCATTCAGAGCAAGGGTTTCAAAACCCTGAAAGAAGGCCAGCGCGTGGTGTTTGATGTGGTTGCCGGCCCCAAGGGCCAACAGGCCAGCAACATCCAGCCGCAGGCCTGATCACCTGCTGTATTGCCAGAGCGCCTGCTTTCCTCCCACGGTGGACAAGGAAAGCAGGCGCTCTGTTATTCACCGCTCACGACTGCCAAGGTACGCGAACGATAGTCGCGCCGATACAACACAATCACCACTGCCGTTGTCACCAGCAGGAACACCACCGGCTGGATCAGCCAGGTCAGCGCTGCCAGCGCAAAATAGTAGGCGCGCACGCCACGATTGAAGTCATCACCGGCAAACGAATTGATTTGCCCGGCCTTGCGTACATAGGATTGCTGCTCCGCCTCACTGGCGCCCGGCAAGGGCGCTCCGCCTATCAGGATCGACAGCAGGTTGAACTGGCGCAGCGACCAGGTGAACTTGAAATAGGCATACACAAAAATTGCCAGCAACAACAGCAACTTGAGTTCCCACATCGACTTGGTTTCGGGACGAAAGAACGACAGGGTGGACGCCACCGAAATCACCCGGTCGGTGGTGCCCATCAGCGCCAGAATACCGGCGATGATGTAAATGGTGGTCGAGGCAAAAAAAGAGACACTGCTGACCAGATTGCCGATCAACGACGAATCCATGATGCGATTGTCCCGCTGCAGCATGGTTGCCATCCACTGCAAACGATAGCCATGCACCACATGCACCAGCCCGTTGCGCTTGCCGTCGGTGCGATCCGCATACCAGCCATAACCGAACCAGCACATGGCAAACCATGCCAACGCCATGAAATCAATCATGTCAATTTCGTGCAAAATACCCATATTTCTTTTTAATTCAAAAATTTACAAACACCACAAAACGAAACAATCGTGATTTCTGGCGGACAGGACAGGCCGGAGCATGTATAATCCCGCCAAAAATTTATTTTGCAGTTCCGGAACGTCGCCAGACTGTCGTTTCGGGGATAACCGTTTTGCATCATGCAACAGTTATGTCCGTCACGCAAAAGAAGGGTTCGGCGATTAGGCGATGCGATATTCGCACACCACGTTCCTTCGTCTTTTACTTGAAGGAGATCGTTTCATGGCATCATCGACTTCGGCCGGAAATCGTCCGATTAATGCCCCGGCTTATGTCAAAAACGCCCGCCTGATCCAGTGGGTTCAGCAAATGGTGGATCTGTGCGAGCCTGAATCCGTTCACTGGTGTGACGGCTCGCAGGAAGAATACGATTCGCTGTGCAGCCAGATGGTAGACACCGGCATGCTGATCAGACTGAATCAGGAAAAACGCGCCAACAGTTACCTCGCCCGCTCCGACCCCTCCGATGTTGCCCGTGTAGAAGACCGCACTTTCATCTGCTCCAAAAACAAAGTAGACGCCGGCCCGAACAACAACTGGGTTGATCCGGCTGAAATGCGTGAAACCATGAACAATCTGTTCAAGGGTTGCATGCACGGTCGCACCATGTACATCGTGCCGTTCTCGATGGGCCCGCTGGGCAGCCCGATTGCCCACATCGGTATCGAAATCACCGATTCGCCTTACGTTTCCGTTTCGATGCGCACCATGACCCGCATGGGCAAGGCCGTATTCGACGTGCTGGGTACCGATGGCGAGTTTGTTCCTTGCATGCACACGGTTGGTGCTCCGCTGGCCAATGGTGAAAAAGACGTCGCATGGCCGTGCAACAAAGAGACCAAATACATCGTTCACTACCCGGAAAGCCGCGAAATCTGGTCCTACGGTTCGGGTTACGGTGGCAATGCGCTGCTGGGCAAGAAATGTTTCGCACTGCGTATCGCTTCGGCCATGGGCCGCGACCAGGGCTGGCTGGCCGAACACATGCTGATTCTCGGCGTGGAAAGCCCGAAAGGCGAAAAAGCCTACGTGGCAGCGGCATTCCCGTCTGCTTGCGGCAAAACCAACTTCGCCATGCTGATTCCGCCGAAGTCGCACGAAGGCTGGAAAATCACCACCATTGGTGATGATATCGCCTGGATCAAACCGGGTGCCGATGGCAAGTTCTACGCGATCAACCCTGAAGCCGGCTTCTTCGGTGTCGCCCCGGGCACATCGGAAAAAACCAACTTCAACGCCATGGCCACGCTGAAAGAAAACATCATTTTCACCAACGTCGCACTGACCGACGATGGCGATGTATGGTGGGAAGGCATGAGCAAGGAAGCCCCGGCACATCTGGTTGACTGGCAAGGCAAGGACTGGACGCCGGAAATCGCCAAGGAAACCGGCCGCAAGGCAGCTCACCCGAACGCCCGCTTTACTGCACCGGCTGCGCAGTGCCCGTCGATCGATTCGGCCTGGGAAGATCCGGCTGGCGTGCCGATCTCGGCATTCATCTTCGGTGGCCGTCGCGCTGCAGCCGTGCCGCTGGTCGTAGAAGCATTCAACTGGAACTACGGCGTCTACATGGCTGCCACCATGGGCTCGGAAACCACCGCTGCCGCCATGGGCAAGCAGGGTGAAACCCGCCGCGATCCGTTTGCGATGCTGCCGTTCTGTGGCTACCACATGGGCGATTACTTCAACCACTGGCTGCAGATGGGTCACGTCATCGACAACCCGCCGAAAATCTTCTGCGTCAACTGGTTCCGCACCAACGAAAAAGGCGAGTTTGTATGGCCGGGTTTCGGTGACAACATGCGTGTTCTGGAGTGGATCGTTAACCGTTGCAAAGGTCAGGCCCCGGCCAAGCAGACCGCACTGGGCTGGATGCCGAGCTACGAAGACATCGACTGGACCGGTCTGGATTTCAGCAAAGAGCAATTCCAGCAAGTCACCTCGATCGACGCTGAAATGTGGAAGAAAGAGCTGGAAGACCACGGCGAGCTGTTCCAGAAACTACAGGAACGCCTGCCGAAGGCACTGGTGCTGAAGCGCGAGCTGATGCAGCTGAGTCTGTGGCGTTAAGCCCGGTTTTAATGCCAAAAAAAACGGAGCGAAGTGCTCCGTTTTTTATTGCCTGACGCAACCAGCAAACGGTGCGCCGGCAAAACCGTAAGCTATTTCCAGATACGTTCCTTGTCCTGCTGTTCTGCGCCACCTTCAATGCGCGTGGCAATCACCTTGGCGGTTTCACCTACGCTGTGCGTCAGCGCACGCGCCAGATCATAAAAACCGCCAATACACTGATCCTGCACCTTCTGCACACTCCCTACCATTTCATCCAGCGGCTTCACCATTCTGACCACTTCAAACGGTTTCGCCGCCAGCGAGCGATGCACACCTTCCACGGTGCTTGCGCCCTTCTCCACGGTGTTCTGAATAAAATCGACGATACCAACCAGTTTTCCCATACTCGATCCTTTCGTCAGGCAAAAGCAAATTGTGCAAATCCGGCAATACAATATAAGCATTCACTTTACACCCGCCAGCCTGCGGGCGCCAGCGTGCGGCGCAGCTGCCGACGCCGGGCAGAAAGCCAAGCATGATCAACAATCTGTTCAGCCAATTGCCGGCACAGCCACCCGAGCAGGAACAATTCCTGACCTTGCTGCAACAACCGGGCCTGCACATCGAGCGCATTGTCTCGTTTGGCCACGCCAGCCCGGCAGATTTCTGGTATCAGCAGCCGCAGGCCGAATGGGTGCTGCTGTTGAGCGGCAGCGCGCAACTGCGGTTTGCCGATGACGCACAGGTCCGTAGCCTGCAACCGGGAGATTTTGTGCAGATTGCCGCACAGCGACGCCACCGGGTGGATGCAACCGCCAGCGATCAAGCCAGTGTCTGGCTGGCGATTCATTACCACGAGGAAACACAATGAAAAACCCCTACGCCAGCACGCCACCGCCAGACAGCGCGTTGCAGCAAAAATCCCGCAAACTGGCGGCCTGGCACGAACAAGAAGCGATGGCCTGCGAACATGCCGCCAGCCTCAGCCGCGATGGTGCAGAAAAGCAGCGCCTGCAACAGCAGGCTGCCTGGCATCGGGAAACCGCACAAGCCTGGCGCAATCTGGGCCAGCAGGCCAACCCGCCACCGCCGCGTGGCGGTTTTTCAGCGCAAGGCTGAGGCGAAGGCCGATGGCTACATCAATCAGCGCCGGCCACGATTGTCGCAGGTCGGACTGAAGTCCGACCTGCAAACCTCAACACACATCATCGCCACAAGCCAATACTGGCGCGGCCTGCAACCTTGCCTGCAGGGCAATGGCAGCGCGGCTTGCAGGCAAGGCCGAGTTTTCTGCCATGCCATGTGGCTGCAGCCACGCCGTTTCCCGCCCGGCTGACACGACCCGTCG
>JAUPTR010000393.1 GCA_030917985.1 Pseudomonadota bacterium
CCCGTGCCTTCAAATTCTTCGGCACGATGCAGCCGCTGGAACACGCCGAACAGTTTGCCAGCGTGCGCAGGGTCGAAGCCGGCACCGTTATCCCTGACAAAATAAACCTGGTTGCCTTCAACCTGGTAACAGCCGACTTCGATTCTGGGCTGCTGCACCTTGCCACTGTATTTCCAGGCATTGCCGAGCAGGTTCTGCAGTGCCGTGCGTATCAGATTGGGGTCGGCATCCATTTGCATGCCGGGTTGAATCTTGACGTTGACAATTCTGGCGGGGTTGGCGATCTGTGTTTCTTCGGCAATGTTGCGCACCAGTTCGGAAAAATCGATGTGCTCCGGACTGAAGCCCACCCGGCTGACCTTGGCCAGCGACAGCAGGGCGTCGGTCAGGCGCCCCATGTGCTGCACCGAACGGCGGATACGCGCGAGATAATCACGGCCGGTATCATCCAGCACGGTTTGATAGTCTTCGGCGAGAATCTGGCTGAAGCCGTCAATGGAGCGCAACGGGGTTTTCAGATCATGCGAAACCGAGTAGCTGAAGGCCTCCAGCTCGCGGTTGGCTGCCGCCAGTGCGGCCGTGCGTTGTGCCACCAGGTCTTCCAGGTGCACGTGGTAATGATCCAGCTCCGATTCGGCGCGTTTGCGCTCGCTTTCATCCTGCACCACCACGATGTAATACTGTGGATGGCCCAGCTCGTCCCGCAGCAGCGATACAGTCAGGCGCGCCCACAGCAGTTCGCCCCCGGCGCGGGAGAGTTGCACATCGGTTTCGAACATGCTGCGCTCGCCACTATCCAGCTTGAGGCGCGAACGCTCGACTGCGGCCAGATCCTTGTTCTGGAAAATCGCCTGATAGTCGGCCTCCAGCAATTGTTTTTCCTGATAGCCGAGAATGTCCAGCAGGCGGTGATTCACCCTGATCCAGCGCCGCTCGCCAACGCTGATGTGGCCAATGCCGACAGCGGCCTGCTCGAACAGTGCGCGGTAGTGCATTTCATTGCGCCGCAGCGCCTGCATCTGTTGTTGCACCGCCTCGGCCATGTGATTGAAATTGCGCCCCAGCTGCGCAATTTCGTCATCGCCGCGCACTTCAACCGGCTGATCGTAACGCCCCTCGGCAATGGCCTGGCTGCCGGCAATCAGGCGGCTGAAATTTTTGGTCAGCCAGAAACCGAGCACACTCAGCAGCGCAAACGTCAGCACCACCTCCAGCATGGCAATCAGAATGCCCTGTTGCAGCAGCGAAGAACGCGCCGATGCGATGATCTCGGTTGACAGGCCAAAACGCAGGCTGCCCAGTGTCTGCCCGGCAAAGCTGATCGGCCGCTGCAGGTGCAGCACCGGCTGATCCAGCGCCGCGCCGATATCCGTCACCGGTGCCGGCAGCTGCTTGTGGTCGGGCAGGCCGGCCTGCGCTGCTGTGCGCCCCTGTTCATCCAGCACCCGCACATACACCACGCCTTGCGTATGGCTGCCAACCACTTCGTTCAGGCTATCCTGCAGCGTGGCATAGTCGCCCTGCACCAGATTGGGGCCGATGATGGCGTTGAGCATCGGTACGGTTTGCAGCAGCGCCGCCTCGACGCTGGCGCGCAGCGCATCATTGATCAGGCGCACGCTGTTGAGCAGCAGCAGCGACAGGAGCACAACCTCGACCACCGTGCTGGCGAGCAACAGGCGTCCGCGCAGGGAACGCAGCCCAAGCCGCGCCATCATGACAGAAACTCCCGCAAGTCCTTGCGCATCAGTGGCAACAGTTCGTCATAGATTTGCAGATCCTGCTCGGCCACGGGCACCAGGTTGACGCCACGGGTCTGGAAATATTCCAGCCCGGCCTCGCTGAATGGAAACTCGCTGATTGCCTGCCGGATTGCGGCCAGCTTTTGCGGCGCCAGCCTCGGGCTGGCCAGCAACACCAGGCTGAGCGCACTGCTGGTGCTGCCCAGAATGCGCAACTGAGCACGTATTTCTGCCGGCATGCGTTCGAATACCGCCCGCGAGGTGGCAGAGGCCGCTTTGCGCTGACCGATCAGCGCCAGCACTGCGTTGTTGTCGGTGCTGTGAAAATGCTGCTGCAGATCACGGCCCGGATCAAGCCCCAGCGTGCGCAGCCAGCGCCCGGTTTCCAGCGCCACCAGTGACAGGTGGTGTGGCAGGTTCAGTACCTGGCCCTTGATGTCGGCAACATTGCGCGCCGGATCGTCTTTTGGCACCAGCAACAGGGCGTAGAAATCCGAACGCACGCCGGCCACCGGCTGATATTGATAGGTCTGCTGCATGTAGCGGGCAAAATGGGGTGGCAGCAGCGCCACGTCAAAATCGCCCCGTATCATGCGCTGGACAAATTTGCCGGGGTTGGCGGCGGTGCCAATGCTGACCGGCTGTCTGAGCCTGTCGGCGAGAAAATCCTTCAGCGGCGCACTCTCTACCAGCAGGCTGCGCGTAGACAGATAAGGCGCAACGCCCAGACGCAAGGGCTGGGCCAGCAGCGCGGCGGGCCAGCCAAGCAACACACACAGTAGTAAAGGGATAAAGCGATAAGGCAGCAACACCACGGCGTCTCCGTTCTTTTATTGATCTTAGCAGGAGAATGCGGCTTGAACTTGAGCGCTGGCAGAGTAAGCGGCGCGATGATCGCCCGGCTTGTCAGAGCGGATTGCCGTGGGTACGGTTGCGGCCGGATTTCTTGGCGATATACAAGGCCTGATCGGCGCCGTAGATCAGAAAGCCCTCGGCCATTGCCTCGCACGGCACAATCGATGCCACTCCCAGCGACAGTGTGACGTGCGGCGCCGCCTCGGATGCGGCGTGCGGCAATTTCAGCGCCTCGACGGCGGCACGCATGGCATCGGCAATAAACATGGCGCCCGCCAGCGTGGTGCCAGGCAGTAACACAACAAACTCCTCGCCACCATAACGCGCCAGCAGGTCTGCCGGGCGGCGCAATTGCGAGTGCAGCGCCTGCGCCACTTCGCGCAGGCAGGTATCACCCTGCTGGTGGCCGTAGTGATCGTTGTATTTCTTGAAGAAATCGACGTCGGCAAAAATCAGTGCCATGGGCTCGTGCTGACGCACCGCCCGGCGCCATTCGTGCGCCAGGTATTCATCGAAATAGCGACGGTTGGCGATGCCGGTCATGCCATCCTGATTGGCCTGGCGCATCAGCTCGCGGTTGGCCAGCTTCAGTTGCTGGTTGGCGTTTTCGGTATCCTGCCGCGCCTGGTCCAGCTTCTCCAGTGTCAGCTTCAGTTCGCGCTCGGTCTGCAGGCGTGCGGAGACATCGCGGGCGATATAGGCCGCGCCGACGACATCGCCAACCTCATCGCGGATCGGGCTGTATTTGACTTCGAATTCGCGGGTGGCGCCAGCCAGCATCAGCGGCTCGATATTGATGAATACCTCGCCGCTCAAAGCCCGTTGCCAGGAGAGAAACGATTGCGCCATTTGCTCCGGATCGTGTGCCACAAACGACAGCAGGTTGACGCCCAGCTCCACCGGCGTGCGGAAATGCTGCTCGAATGTCTGCTTGAAGGCACGATTGAAGGCGATCAGGTGAAAGCTGTTGTCCACCGAGGCAATCAGGTCACTGCTGCCTTCAATGATGCCGTACAGCCGGTTGTGCAGCACGCGCAGTGCGGCCAGTGATTCCTGCAGCTGCCGCGCCCCGCTGCGGCGGGCACTGATATCGCGCACCGCCAGCAGCACCAGCGGCCGCCCTTCCTGGGTAATCGGGCTGAACAGGGCCTCCAGCCATTTTTCGTGATCATCGGCACAGAGCATGCTCAGCTCCTGCAGATCCGACTGGCCAGACTGGATCACCTGAAAATAGTCGCTCCAGCGCTGCACCTGGCTGCTTTCATTGCCGGGCGCGAGCAAGTTGGTCAACGGCATGCCGATCAAATGCATGCGGTGATAACCCAGTTCACGGGCTGCCTCGCGGTTGACCTCGACCACCCGTCCCTTGGCGTCAACCAGCAGCAAGCCGTCACGCGCCAGCTCGAACAAGGCCTTGAAGCGTTCGGATTCACGCAGCAAGGCTTCAGCATCGCGACGCAGCGAAATGTCCCGGCACACGCCAACGATGCGCGTTTGCCCTTCACCCAGTTGAAACAGGCGGGCAAACATTTCCAGCCACACCCACACGCCTTCGCGGTTGGCAATGCGGAAAGTGACCGGCACGGGCGAACCTTCTGCCAGCAGATCGGCGCGCGCCAGATGCACATTGGCCAGATCGTCCGGATGAATCAGCCGGAACAGGTTCTGGCCGAGCAGTTCGGCAGGTTCGTGGCCCAGCAGCCGGCGACAGTTGGGCGAGATATACAACACGCTGCCATCGGCCGCATGCCAGCTGAAAATATCGTTGGCAAACTGCACCAGTTGCCGATAACGCGTCAGCTCCAGTTGCTCGATCTGCTGCAGCGCCTGCTGCGCCTGCTGTGTGCTGGTATCCGTCACCGGGGCAGCCGCTCGCCACAACCAGATACCCAGCCCGATCTGCAGCAAGGCAGCAGGCAGCAACCACCAGCGCTGATCCAGCACGGCGGACAGCAGCAACAGCAGCAGCCCGCACGCCAGCAGCAAAAACAACCGGCGCCGCTGGTGCGGGCCAAAGGGTGTGGTGCTGGCAGTAGACAGAAGCCGGGTTGGATTATGGATAGAAAAGCCCATCGTGATCATGCAGCAAACTTGCCAATCCGGCGCAGGGCACGGACAAGCACAAAACAGCGTGTTATAGTTTGCCGGATGGCATTGGCGAAATGAGCGTCAAGCGTGATTCAAAATGCCATTTTTCGCAAATACAATCGATTCACCACATATCCTGTTCACCCATGGCTAAATGCTGGCTGTTTCTGCTGATGTGCCTGTTACCGCTGCAAGCACTTGCTGCTTTCAGCGGTGCGGCTAATACGCAGCCCGTTGCGGGCTTGGCGGCCCATGCCGGCATGGCGCATTGCCATGCCGACAGCAACAGCATGCCGGCTGCCAATAGCGATTGTGGCGGCCCCGGCCAGGCTCCGGCAGGCTGAGATCACTGCCATTCCTGCCAGTTGTGTGCGGCACCGCTGTTGCCCTTGCAGCAGGCTCGCTCGCCACAATTGCCCGGCACCTCGGTGCGGGCCCAGCCACCAACCCTGAATTTCAGCTCACTGGCACCTGCGCCGGTCTACCACCCTCCCCGCTGAGACTTTCCGGCCCTGATCCATCGGCTGTGCAGATTGCGTGCTGCGCCATGGGGCGCTGTCGCCCATCCAGCCAGCCGAACCACTCAGCGCCGCCATCGCCGCGTACAGCCGCAGGGCTTGCCTGCCTTTGCTGGCTGTTTCATACCTGATCAAGCGAATTCTGGAGTTTCACCATGATGCGTCAGACCATCTGTCTGCTGCTTTCGGGCCTGTGTGCCGCCGCCGGCGCGCATGAAGGCCACGACCATGCCGAGCAGCCGCCGGCATTGAGCAATCCGCTTGCCGCCCGATTTTATGGCGGCAGCGACAAACTGGAGCTGGTTGCCATCCATCAAGGGACACACTGGCAACTGTATCTGGATCATCACGACAACAATCAGCCGCTGCGCCAGGCCAGGGTATCGCTGGAAGCCAACGGAAAAACCGGCATCGCCCGCGCCAATGGCGATCACTATCTGCTGGATGCCCCCTGGCTGTCGCAACCGGGCAGGCATCTGCTGGTGCTGAGTGTCGAATCCCCCCAGCTCAACGAACTGCTGTCAGTCGAATACACCCATCACGCGGATGCTGCGGATACACACGCGGACGAGCCACACCCGCCCTGGCCAGCCTCACGCCGGGCAGCGGCGGGCGGCCTGCTCGCCGGCCTGTTGCTGGCGGCATTCTGGTTCTGGCGTAAACAAGGGCAGCGGAGGGCTTCAGCATGAAAACACGGATTCTGGCCATGGGGCTGGCCTTGCTGGCTGCTCCGCTGGGCGCCCACGAAGGGCACGACCACCAGCCGGCGCCAACGCCGCCCCCTGCCCGCACTGCCGTTAATACTGCCGCCGCAGTGCAGGAGCGCGCCGAGCGCCTGCCGGACGGTGCGCTGTTTGTGCCCAAACCACTGCAACGGCAGCTGGATATCCGCACCCAGCTCGTCGACAACAGGCCACAACCTCAAACCGTTACCCTTGCCGGACACCTGATTGCCGCCAGCAATGCCAATGGCGTGGTGCAGGCCAGCCAACCGGGGCTGCTGTTGCCGCCTGCAGGCGGCCTGCCCGGTATCGGCCAGCAGGTCAGACAGGGGCAGATACTCGGCTGGTTACTGCCGCAGCCCAACGCCGCCGACAGTGCCAGCATTGACGCCGGCCTTGCGGATGCCATCGGCAGACAACGCCAGGCCGAGCAGGATTTGCAGCGGCTGACCAATCTGCGCCCGCATGTATCGCAGCAACAGCTGGATCTGCTGAAAATCGACATCGACACCCAGCAGCAGAAGATTGCGGCCTACCGCCAGGCACGCGCGCGCCAGCCGCTGAAAGCCCCGCTCGACGGTGTGATCAGCGGCAGCAAGGCGCTGGCGGGGCAGGTTGTTGATCTGCGCGATACCTTGTTCGAAATTGTTGATCCACGCAGCCTGTGGGTGGAAGTGGTGAGCTTCGACCCGGCACTGCCACGGCAAATGCAGGCAGCCCATGCCAACACGGCCGATGGCCGGCGTATCGAGCTGCAGTGGCTGGGCAGCAGCGGTGTATTGCGCGATCAGGCACGACCGCTGATTTTCCGGCTGCAGGGGCAGCAGCACGATCTGGCAATCGGCACCCGTGTTGAGGTTCAGATTCAGGTGAGCGGCAAGCAGGCCGGCGCCTTGTTGCCCACCAGCGCTGTCAGCCGCGATTTAAATGGCAACCGGATGGTGTGGCTACACCAGCAGCCGGAGCGTTTTGTGCCGCTGCGCGTCAGCCCGCAGCCCGGCCATGATGGCCGTTTGCTGGTCAGCGGCCTGCCGCAGGGTGCACGCGTGGTGATCAGCGGCGCAAGCCTGCTGGCGCAGATTCGCTAGGAGCCGGCCCATGTTCAATCTGATCGTAGCCAGCAGCCTCAGGCAGCGCCTGCTGGTGCTGATTTTCGCCTTCGGCCTGATGCTTTACGGCGGCTGGTATCTGCCAACGCTGAAGGTGGATGTTTTTCCTGACCTGAACAAGCCTGTCGTCACCATCATGACCGAGGCGGAAGGCCTGGCGCCCGAGGAAGTGGAGCAATTGCTGACCCAGCCGCTGGAAACCGCCGCCAACGGCCTGCCGGGCATCACCCGGATACGCTCGGTATCGGCAGTGGGTTTGTCGATTGTCTACCTGGAGTTCGAATGGGGCAGCGACCCCTATCGCAACCGGCAACTGGTGGCCGAACGGCTGACCACCCTCGGCAGCCAGTTGCCACGCGGCGCAGCGCCACAAATGGCACCCCTGTCTTCGTTGATGGGTGAAATCATGCTGATTGCGCTGCCACTGTCGGAAGGCACGTCATCGCCGATGGCAGTGCGCGAATATGCTGACTGGGTGCTGCGCCCGTCGCTGCTGAGCATTCCGGGGGTTGCCAATATCATTCCGATTGGCGGCGAGGTGCGGCAGTTCCGCATTGCGCCGGATCTGGACCGGCTGCGCGGCCTGCAACTGGGACTGACCGACATCGAGCAGGCCCTGCGCGGTTTCGGCAGCAACACCAGTGGTGGTTATATCGACAA
The DNA here is from genome assembly GCA_030917985.1 of Pseudomonadota bacterium. Lineage (GTDB taxonomy): Bacteria > Pseudomonadota > Gammaproteobacteria > Burkholderiales > SCOH01 > CALMFQ01. The sequence goes on from JAUPTR010000393.1 coordinate 7,695, forward strand.
CCAGTCCCGCGAATGGCTGATCCGCAACATTGGCCGCAGCGTCAGGCTGGAAGACTTGCGCAACCTGACGGTGGCCTATCGCGAGGGGCACCCGATTCCGTTGCGGCAGGTGGCCAGTGTCGACTACGCGGCACGCATCCAGCGCGGCGATGCCGGCTTTGCCGGTAAACCGGCGGTGATTGTAGCGGTGCAAAAACAACCGGGTGCAGACACGATCCA
>JAUPTR010000394.1 GCA_030917985.1 Pseudomonadota bacterium
CTCCACTTAAATCTGGTGCTAGCGTTTATAGCAATTATCAGGCCAGGTGGCTAAAGCACTGATTTGTAAAAACTCTGGCTTTATATGGTGCATCGATTGTTGCTGGTTTTGCACGCTTATGGTGCGTTTTTCGGGGTGTGTGCACGTTAATGGGGCAAAAAAGCCGCCGTCCGTTACCGGAGGGCGGCTTTGTCTGGCCGGAGTAAAAGGCTTATTTGCCTTCAGCTTCGAAGCGTTTTACGCCATCCAGAATTTCCTGCTTGGCAGCTTCCTTGTCCGCCCAGCCCTGAACCTTCACCCACTTGCCTTTTTCCAGATCCTTGTAGTGCTCAAAGAAGTGTTCGATCTGGTTCAACAGCAGTTCCGGCAGGTCTGCAGTCGACTGGATGCCTTTGTACATCGGGCAGAGTTTTTCTACCGGAACGGCAATCAGTTTGGCGTCGATGCCTGATTCATCTTCCATGCGCAGCATGCCAAGCATGCGGCAACGTACCACTACGCCCATCTGCAGCGGAAAGGGTGTAACGACCAGCACGTCCACCGGGTCTCCATCTTCCGACAGGGTATTGGGCACATAGCCGTAGTTGCATGGGTAGAACATGGCGGTGCCCATGAAACGATCGACGAACATCGCGCCGGTTTCTTTGTCGAGTTCGTATTTGATCGGCGAGCTGTTGGCCGGGATTTCGATAATGACGTTAACGTCGTTCGGCACATCTTTGCCGGCAGGAACGCGATCGAGGATCATGAAAAGCTCCGTTAAAAGGTGAACAATAAAAGTCGCCGATTATACAACCAAAGCGCATGACCGATAACGCGTTTTCCCGCATCGTCGGCCCGGTAGTAGAATGATGTTTCTGCCTCTGCTGTCTGCTCCAATGTCCGAGATCCGTCATCCTGAATTGCTGGCGATTGCCGATAACTGTGTCGCCTGTGGTTTGTGTGTGCCGCAATGCCCCAGTTATCAGGTGTTGCAAAACGAAGCAGATTCTCCGCGCGGGCGCATCGCATTGATGCGTGGTGTGCTGGAGCACAAGCTGCAGCCAACGGCACGTCTGCAACAACATCTGGATCAATGTCTGACTTGCCGTCAGTGTGAAAAGGTTTGCCCGAATCAGGTGGCTTACGGGCGCCTGGTGGATGGCATGCGCGCCGAGTTGCTGCAGCAACAGCCCGCACGCCTGCCGTGGCTGAAACGCCTTGGGCTGCAGCGCTTGGCTCATCGGCCCCAATGGTGGGGGCGGTTGCTGAAGCTGGTGCGGTTGCCGCTGGTCCGGCCACTGCTGCGGCACTTGCCGGCATCGCAGGCGTGGTTGCCCACCTTGCGGGAGATGATGCGCCGATATCAGCCTCAGCGCTGGCAGCCTTGCTACCCACCCAGTGGCGAAGAGCGCGGCGAGGTGATGTTGTTCCTCGGTTGTCTGGCGCGAGCGGTGGATGTGGCCGCTATCAACGCCGCCATCCAGTTGCTGAATCTGTTTGGCTTTCGTGTCTGGGTGCCGCAACAGCAGGTGTGTTGTGGTGCCTTGCTGAAACATGCGGGTGATGCTGTCGGTGCAGCAGGTTTGCTGGCGACCAATCGCAATGTATTTGCCGGAACCATGCCTGTGCTGACGCTGGCTTCCGGTTGTGGTGCAGATTTGCAGGATGCCGGTGATGCCAGTTTTGGCGCGCGGGTCATGGAGGTGGCCGCTTTTCTGGAGCGCCATGCAGACTGGCGTCTGGTCGAATGTGCGCCATTGGCGGAGCGTGTCACGCTGCATGATCCTTGCACCCTGCGCAATGTGATGCGCAGCGAGCAGGCCTATCATCGTCTGCTGCAGCGGATTCCCGGGCTGCAACTATTGCCATTGGCCGGCAATCAGCAATGTTGTGGCGCGGCCGGCACCTATCATCTGCAACACCCGCAGATCGCCCGGCAGCTGCGGGATGATAAAATCAGCGCCATCAACACAACTGGCGCCGAGCATGTCTGCAGCGCCAACTTCGCCTGTGGCATGTGGCTGAATACGGCGCTGGACGGAGCGGAACGTCAGGTGCAGCACCCCTTGCTGTTGCTGCAACAACAAATCAGGAAGGCCTCATCATGTTAAAACTGGATCAGTTGATCATTCAATTTGACCAAGGGCTGCGCACCCTGTTTGCGCCGGCGCACACCGTACGCAAATATCCGGATGAAGACATGCCGGACGTTGTGTTGTCAGACGAGGAAAAGCGCCATGCTGCCGCGCTGATGCGCATCAACCATGTCGGTGAGGTATGTGCTCAGGCGTTATATCAGGGGCAGGCGTTGACGGCACGCAATCTGCAGACCCGCGAAGCGTTGCGTCAGGCGGCCTGGGAGGAAACCGAGCATCTGGCGTGGACTGAACGGCGCATTGCCGAGCTGGGTGGGCGCAAGAGCTTGCTTAACCCCCTTTGGTATGGCGGTTCGCTGGCGATTGGGGTGATGGCAGGATTGATTGGCGACAAATGGAATCTGGGTTTTCTGGAAGAAACCGAGAAGCAGGTCTGCCGGCACCTGGACGATCACCTGGGCAAGCTGCCGCCGCAGGATGGTAAAAGCCGGGCGATTCTGACGCAGATGCGCGTCGACGAGGCGCAACATGCCGATGTGGCTCATGAGCACGGTGCAGCCAATTTGCCTTTGCCGGTGCGCGTGGCGATGAAACTCAGCTCCAGGGTCATGACTGGTACCGCCTATTGGGTGTGAGCCGGGCGTGGCCCTGAAATAGGGGCGCGTTCAAGCGCGCTGCCGGACGCTGAGGGATCTCATACGCTGGCAGGCTGCGCCCGGTTCTCGCCTCGTCGTTGAACGTTCAGCGCATGACGAAGCCGAGCAGCTTGTCCAGTGTCTGCCCGTCACAGTTGCGGTTGTTGGCAACAAAGTAGGCGCCGCTTTCGCGTTGGCGGCAACGATACAGCGGCAGCGCGCCCGGAATCGGTGTGGCATAGAGCCAGTCGGTGATGCCGGTGTAGGTCTGGTTTTCGCAGCCGGCATCCAGGCTGAGAAAATTGTTTTCGCCGTTGCGGCACTCGTAAACCGCACGTGTTCCATCGGTGTTGCTGTCTGCCAGCCCCCAGGAGCCCTGTTTGCCAAAGCCGGCCGGTAATACTGCCGATGTGGTCCAGAATCGGTTGCCTTGCATCCCCTGGGTCAGGCGGGGGCCACTGAATGTGCCTTCGTTAAATGGGTGAAAGCGACGACCGGTTGGCTTTCCTGTTGTGCCGACTTCATCAATCACCCATTTCTGCGGGTCCCGGCCATTACATGGCCATAGCTGCATCGCTGCGCCCGGTTCGCGGCTGCCGCCTGCGGCATCCAGGCACAGCTTGCTGCCGGTGGCCATAATTTCCCATTGCCCGGTAATCAGTGGCCGTAAGGTCCATTTCTGGCTGCTGCCCTGGTGGCAGCTGAATTGCTGTACCTGGATACCGGGTTTATTGCTGCTGTCTTCCGCTTCCAGGCACTTGCCGCTGTATAAATTGCTGATGCTGAAGTTACCGCTGATATCGCGATTCAACGCCCAGCGCTGGTGGCGGGTGGCCTGGCTGCGAAATGGCGATTGCAGGGTTGGTGCGCCCTCATCCAGGCTTGCGTCGGCAATGTCCAGCAACTGGCTGCTGGAGACTACGCTCAGTCGATAGTATTGCGTTGCGCTGTCATCACTTTGAGTGAGTTGAGGCGGAAGGCTGTTGAGATTCAGTGCGCGAGCCAGGTGGTTGCTGCGCAGGCCGGGGGTATCTTCAAAAAATGCCAGTTTTGCCGCGATCACACTCAGGCCAACCATTTTTTGCTGCCCGACCGGAACCAGTCTGGGGCGTGGAATCTGTGCCATTAGCCAGTTCAGGTCGGTGCGCGACAGGGTCTGAAGTCCGTAGTGCGGATAGAGCAGCATGGTTTGATCCAGCATGTCGCCCGGCGTGACGCCGGGCAGTAGCGTGCTGGGGAGCAGGTTGAGTGAGTTGCTGGCTTCAAACAGGTTCAGTCGTTGTTCACCAAAGTCTTCACAGCTGTTACCTCCCTGACGACATGGGGCCTGGTTGCTGCTGCCCAGGATCAGACCCGGTTTATCGGCCAGGCCTTTGCTGTTGTATGCCAGCAGCAGCGGGTCGCTCTTGTCCTGTTTCCAGTCGGCAAATGCAGGCAGGCCGCTACCAACGGCAAAGCTGCGTACGGGCGCCGGCTGTTTGTCCAGTCCCAGGCCCAGCGTGTTGAAAAGATCCTTGGCAAGTGGCAGGCTGGTCTGCAGGCGCAGGTTGCCCAGCGTTAGCGGTTTGCCTTCCACACGGGCGCCGCTGATGCGTACCACCTGACGCAGCGCCAGTGCCCCGGCACCGACGATACGATAGCTGGTAAGGTTGGGAAAGCTGCCCTGCCAATGGGCTCGCTGTTCCGGCCGGTATTGCTCTTTGGGTATGGAAAAGACATCGACTTGGCATCCGCTGGGTTTGACCAGTATTGCCACTGTCGGAGCATACAGATTGTCGTGCGCAATCCCCTGTGCCACCTGGTATTGCCAGCCACTGGCCGGTACATTGGGTAATTTGCGGCTGAGTTTTTCACCTATCACCGTCCATTGCACTTGCTGGTCCGCAAGCCGGCCGTAGGGGCTGGCAGCCAGCAGTGCCAGTGGTTTGCTGCCTTTCAGCGCACGCATTTCCGCAACGCTGCCACCCGCTCCAATTCGATAGTCGAATTGTGCCTGGCCCTTGAAATAGGTTTTCAGCCAGATGTCATCCTGTTCGGTGATGACCTTGCATTCCCACTCTGGCGCCAGTTTCATCTCTTCTAGGCCGGCGCTCCAGCTGCCGCTGGAAAAAAATGGCAGCAGCAAGACTGCTGAATATCGGCGTGGCGTCATGGGCATGGATGTGTTTCTCCGCGAGAGGCAGGCTAAGTAGCGATCATTATAGGAGTTTTCGCGTCAGTTTATGGCATCGGAATAAGCGCGACAATCGCTTCTCGGGATATGCCGGGATGGCGCCACGTGCCGGCGTCGGCAAAGCCTCTGCCCATGCGCTACAGCGGGGTTTTGCTCAGGTATACTGGCTGCGGGCCGGCACTTTGGTACGTAGACATGAGTAGGGTTGTTGCACGCTGGCAAGCCCCCCCCGAATCACTGAATACCCGGAGATGTTGCATGATCGAAGTTCTGTTTGGAATTGCCACCATTTTCATTGTGCTGGGTTCGGCGGTGGTGGTTTGGAAACTCGGGCAATTGACTGCATCGCAGGAGTCACTGGCCATGGGCATTGCCCAATCGCTGGAAGAAAAACACCGGGCCATGCTCGGAGACATGCATGAGGCGCTGGCTGATTTTGCCGAGCGAGTGGCACGTACCGACGCCGAAAACGGAGAGCGCTTGCGGGCAGCCATCAACGAGTCATTCGAACGCTTGCGCTCGGTAGTCGTCAACGAACTGCAGCTGGCACGACAGCAGATGCACACCTTGCAAACGGCGCAGAATGAGCAGCTGGCGGCTAACCGTGAGCAGTTGTTGAAGCAGTTGGGCGATTTTACGACCAGTCTGCAATCACGCATGGATGGCCTGCGTGAGGAGTTGTTGACCAGACTGCTGCAAAACCTGGCGGAACAGGGCAAGTTGCAGCTGGATACGGTACAGGGTGCGCTGAAGGCCAGCAGTGAACAGATCGGCAAGAGTGTCGAGCAACTGACCATGGTGGTGGATGCCCGTCTGGAACAGATCAGTGGCAAGGTCAGCGAGCGGCTGGATGAGGGCTTCAAGAAGACCAATGAAACCTTTGCCAACGTGATGGCGCGTCTGGCGGTGATCGATGAAGCGCAGAAGAAAATCGATGGTCTGGCCAGCAATGTAGTAAGCCTGCAGGAGTTGCTCGGCGACAAACGTTCGCGCGGTGCCTATGGCGAGGTGCAGCTGGAGGCGCTGGTGAGTAATGTGTTGCCGGCGCAGTTTTTCCAGTTGCAGCAAACCTTGTCCAATGGCACCCGTGTTGATTGCCTGCTGAAGCTGCCGGAGCCAACCGGTCAGGTGGCCATCGATTCCAAGTTTCCGCTGGAAAACTATCACAAGATGTATTCGCCGGAGCTGGGTGATGCCGACCGCGCTGCTGCCGAAAAGTTGTTCCGGCAGGATGTGAAAAAACACATCGATGCTATTGCCGACAAATACATCATTTCCGGCGAGACATCGGATGGCGCGGTGATGTTTATCCCTGCCGAGGCGGTGTTTGCCGAAATTCATGCCTATCATCCGGAGCTGGTGCAGCATGCGTTGCAACGGCGTGTCTGGATTGTTTCGCCAACCACCATGATGGCTGTGCTGAATACAGCGAGGGCGGTGATCAAGGATATCGAAACGCGGCGCCAGGTGCATATCATCAAGGATGCCTTGTCGAAGCTGGGCAAGGAATTCAACCGCTTCGATCAGCGCATGAAAAAACTCGCGGATCATATCCGTCTGGCGCATCAGGATGCCGAGGACGTGCAGATTACCAGCCAGAAAATTTCCCGGCGCTTCGAAGAAATCGAGCATGTACGGCTGGAAGGTGAGGCCGAGGCGGTGCCGGTGCTGGAAAACAGTTGAGCGGCCGGCAATTGTTTTGTAACAGAGTCGCGTTAGGCTGCCGGTTTTCCCAGCTCAAGCGGTAACAACGCGTGGATCAGTCGCAACAAGTTGCAAAGGAAAGCCCGTACAAGGGTAAAACCGGCATCCGCCGGGTTCTCAATGCCACCGGTTATTCCCTTTCCGGACTGGCAGCAGCCTGGCGCTGCGAGGCGGCGTTCAGGCAGTTGCTGCTGCTCGCCTTGTCGGGCATCGCTCTCGCCATCTGGCTGCCATTGCCGGGGTGGGGGCGGGCGCTGATCGTGGTTTGTCACCTGGTATCGCTGATGGTTGAGTTGCTCAATTCGGCGATTGAAGCTGCCGTGGATCACACGTCATTGGCGCGGCATCTGCTGGCAAAGCGTGCCAAGGATATGGGCAGCGCGGCCCAGTTCGTCAGTTTGTGCAATATCGTTGGTGTGTGGGCGCTGGTGTTGTTCGCACGGTGAATGCATACATCAGCCTTCTGCCAATAAAAAATCGAGCCGCTAGGTGCTCGCTTTTTTTATTTGAAGAAGGTGAGA
>JAUPTR010000395.1 GCA_030917985.1 Pseudomonadota bacterium
CCTTGCGCGGGGTTTCCGGGTTGTGCGGGCCTTCTGCAGCCAGGCCGCCCCGGTTGTGCAGGCTGCTGTCGATACCCCATTCCTTGAGGAACAGGTTAACGTCGAGGCTCGGGCTGGTGCCTTGATGGGTGAGGTATTCCGAGGTGTCGAAGCCGATGCCGCCGGCGCCGATCACGGCCACGGTTTTTCCGACCGGCTTTTTGTCGCGCAGCACGTCGAGGTAGTTCAGCACTTTCGGGTGATCGATGCCCTGCAGATCCAGCTTGCGCGGGGCGATGCCGGTGGCGAGGATCACTTCGTCAAAACCGCCGTCAATCAGGTCTTGCACGGCCACACGTTTGTTCAGTTGCAGTTTGACGCCGGTCAGTTCGATCTGTTTGCCGAAGTAGCGGATGGTTTCGTAGAACTCTTCCTTGCCCGGCACTTGTTTGGCAATGTTGAACTGGCCGCCGATTTCGCTGCTGGCATCAAACAGGGTGACATCGTGACCACGACCGGCGGCCACGGTGGCAAACGACATGCCGGCCGGGCCGGCGCCGACGACAGCCAGTTTCTTCGGTGCGCCGGTCTTGACGTAGTTGAGTTCGGTTTCGTGGCAGGCACGCGGGTTGACCAGGCAGGAGGTCATTTTCATCTGGAAGATGTGGTCCAGACAGGCCTGGTTACAACCGATACAGGTGTTGATTTCGTCTGCCTTGCCGGCTGCGGCCTTGTTGACGAAGAACGAGTCGGCAAGGAACGGGCGCGCCATCGATACCATGTCGGCATCGCCGCTGGCCAGCACTTGCTCGGCCACTTCCGGGGTGTTGATGCGGTTGGTGGTGATCAGCGGAATGTTGACCACACCTTTCAGCTTGCGGGTAACCCAGGTAAACGCAGCACGCGGCACCGAGGTGGCAATGGTCGGGATGCGCGCTTCGTGCCAGCCGATGCCGGTGTTGATGATGGTGGCGCCGGCTTGTTCGATGGCTTTTGCCAACTGCACGATTTCTTCGTAATTCGAGCCGTTGTCGACCAGATCGAGCATCGACAGGCGATAGATAATGATGAAGTTGGGGCCGACTTTTTCGCGGGTGCGGCGCACGATTTCAATCGGGAACTGGATACGGTTTTCGTAGCTGCCGCCCCAGCGGTCAGTACGCTTGTTGGTTTTGGCGGCGATGAACTGGTTGATCAGGTAGCCTTCCGAGCCCATGATTTCCACGCCATCGTAACCGGCGCTTTGCGCCAGTGCGGCACAGTTGGCGTAGTCATTGATGGTCTGCTCGATATCGGCATCACTCAGCTCTTTCGGCGGAAACGGGTTGATCGGCGCCTGCAGCGGCGACGGTGCAACCAGATCCATGGTGTAGGCGTAGCGGCCGGTGTGCAGGATCTGCAGCGCGATCTTGCCGCCTTCCTTGTGTACGGCGTCGGTCACCACGCGGTGATGTGCCGCTTCTTCCGGTGTGCTCAGTTTGGAGCCCCCCGCCATGGTCAGGCCCTGGCTGTTGGGTGCAATGCCGCCGGTGACGATCAGGCCCACGCCGCCCCGTGCGCGTTCTGCGTAGAACTCGGCCATGCGGTGATAGCCGTTCGGTGCCTCCTCCAGGCCGGTGTGCATCGAGCCCATCAGGGTACGGTTGCGCAACGTGGTGAAACCAAGATCCAGCGGGGCCAGCAGGTGCGGGTATTGCGACATATGTCCTCCAAGACTTTTTGATGAAATTCAGCGCATGGCAGCCGAGGTGCTGCCTTATGCTGTCAATATACTTACCAGTTAGTAAGTGGTCAACAGGCAATCAAAACCGCTAATAAATGCGGGTTTCGCCAATACGCATCACAAAAAACCGCTCGGCGTCGATCTCCGCTTCATTCAGCGCCAGCGCCAGATCGCGCGGTGGCTGGTCAAGCGGTTCGTCGGTCAGTTCGAAGCAGCCCCAGTGGATGGCGAAGGCCGAATCTGCCCCCAGATCGATCAGCGCCTGCACCGCCTCGGCAGGGTTGACGTGCTGATTACGCATGAACCAGCGCGGCTCGTAGGCGCCAATCGGCAAGGCGGCCAGATCAATACCGGGGAAACGCTCGCCAATGTCGGCAAAATCCTTTGAATAACCACTATCGCCGGCAAAATAGAAGCGGAATGCCGGGCCATCCACCACAAAGCCACCCCACAGGCTCTGGTTGCGGTCGGTCAGGGTGCGGCTGCTCCAGTGCTGCGCCGGCACAAAGTGAATCTTCAAAGCGTCGATCGACTGGCTCTCCCACCAGTCCATTTCCGTCACCTTGTGCATATTGCGCTGCACAAACCAATTACGCAGGCCCAGTGGTACCAGAAAATGCGGGGGGCCGCCGGCCTGACGATTGAGGCGGCGCACTGTCGATTCGTCCAGATGGTCGTAGTGGTTGTGCGACAGCAACACCAGGTCGATATGCGGCAACTGGTCCAGCAGCAGGCCGGGCGCAGAAAAACGCCGTGGTCCGGCAAAGGCCAGTGGCGAGGCGCGCGGCCCCAACACCGGGTCGGTCAGGATATTCAGCCCGCCCAGTTGCAGCAAAATGCTTGAATGGCCGATCCAGGTGACGCTGGTGGCGCTGCGATTCTGCTGCAGAAACGCCACCCGTGGCTGCGCGCGTGGCAGCTTGTAGCCCTGCGGCGGGCGCCGGGGGTGCTTGTTGCGCCAGGCATCCCAGCGCCAGCGGAAGAAATCGCGGCCGCCGGGCATGGCGTGCGGATAATTGTTGCGAAAGCCATCGGCGCCATGATGCGGCTTGCCTGCAGTGGCGGAAACGATGGCGGCACCCCGCAGGTGCCGCCAGTATTTAACCCAGGAAAACAACAAGGATCATTTCTCCAGTACGTAGCTGCCGGGTGCAGCCTCCAGTTTGCGATAGCTGCGGTTGCCCGGTGCGGGCGGCGCCACTTGTGCGCCGGAATACGGCAACAGCCAGGCTTTCCAGGCATCCCACCAGCTGCCGGCCTCGGGCTGGGTGCGCTCACGCCAGCTATCCGGGGTATCGGCGCGCTGTGCGTCGGCGCTCCAGAATTTGCGTTTGGGCGGGTTGACCGGCGGGTTGACGATGCCAAGAATGTGCCCGGAGCTGGAAAGCGTATACCGCGCCGGACCGGAGACAAAGTTGCAGATGCGGAATGTCTGCGCCCAGGGTGCAATGTGATCTTCCTCGCAGCCTACGGCAAACAGCGGCACCTGAATCTGGCCCAGATCAATCCTTTCACCGCCGATGGTCAGCGCGTCGGGCTGTTTCAGGCGATTGTCGAGATAAAACTCGCGCAGATAATACTTGTGCATTTTTGCCGGCATACGGGTGGTATCC
>JAUPTR010000396.1 GCA_030917985.1 Pseudomonadota bacterium
GATCGGGTGAGTTGATTTTTGTCAATACTCCGGTCGGGTGATTCTGAAGTGGATGCATTGATAATAAAATTGAATCGTCAGCTTTGGTTTTTGGCGCTGGCAGGTATGTGTTGGATTTTAAATTTTTTATATGCGAGGAGTTGCTGTGTCCAATAATAAATTGGCTGTATTGTCCGAAAAAGAAATTGGCCAAGTTTCCGGTGGTTATTATCCATTGCTTATCGGCTTTGGTGTCGCTGCTTGGTGTAGTCGAGTTGATTATAGCTATAGTAATGGATCGTTTAATAACTTTAGCTATACCTGGAATTGTCGGTGGTAGTGGCAATGTTGGATTGCAATGGAATAACCAGGGCGGGCGCGTCATCTTCGATTGTTGAGTTGACAAAAGATGAAGTTGGTCTCGCTGCCGGTGGGAACTGGTTGATTCCTGTTGTAGTTGTCGGCGCTCGGGTTGCCTGGTGTAGTCAGTTTAACTATAGCTACAACACAAACGGGCAATATAGCTACAGCTATACATGGAATTGCCGGTGGTAATTATTTTCCTTGCTCTTTAAGAAGAATAGTGCTTCTTTGCTATCTGTCGCGTTGTCGGAGGCGTGAGGGCGCTTTTGTTTGTAAGAGTTGGTAAATAATAAGTTTCTTGTAGTCTTCATGCCTGCCGCCAGGTCTTTCTGGCGGCAGGCGCTTATGGCATGGTAGATAGGCACATGGATGTTGTGAGCATTTTGTTTGGTTTGTTGCTAATTGTATTTGTGCATGAGATTGGGCACGCTCTGTGCGCCAGATATTTTGGCGTTGGTGTCAAAACTGTCTCTATCGGATTCTTAACTATATATAGCTTTATATTGCCCCGTTGTGGCGTTAGATTGAGAATTGGTGCTTTGCCAATTGGCGGATATATTTTGCTTAATTCGAGAAATATGGCTGGCGATAAACAGGGCGGCAAGGCTGATGAAAGGCTGTTGTGTATTGAAGATATATCCGTATTGGGAAGAGTGACTGTTTTTTCTGGCGGGCTAATTGCAAATATTATCTTTGGCTTTATATGCATTTTTGCCGCAAGCGTGATGGAGGTGAGGGACGTTGGCGCCATGCTCGGCAGTGTAGCCCAATCCAGTGCTGCATCAGCTGTGGGGGCCAAGGCTGGCGATTATTTTTTTGTTGGCGATGAGATCGTTTCTGACCAGTTTGATATGGCAAATGTGTGCCGGTTGGGGGGGGGTAAAGGTATCTATATTGGAGAAAGGGCTTCGCCAGGTGTGTATATCAATGGACCGACAACCAAAAAGAAAATGGTTGACTACTCTTTGTTGTGCAACGATGAAAAATCAATTCCGGATTTGGAAGGCTTTGGTGTTTCTATTGCGGCTGCGAATATTAGTGGCGCCAAGCTTGGTTATGAGTCGTCTGTGCGTATATTGGCTAAGGCGTTTTATGGGGTGTACGGATTTTTTGCTGATTTTTTATCGGCTGAATTGAAGATTGTGTGGGCGCTTATTGGCGGGGGTGAAGGAGCGCTTGTTGTTAATGTCTCGCCACCTAAAGATGTCCGGATGGCTATCGATTACATGCTTGATAAATCTGCCAATGGCAGCGCTTCACTGGCTTCGTTTGTGTTTGGTGTGGGTATATTGAATTTCATGTTTGCCGCATTGAATAGTGTTCCCTTTGCGCCATCTGATGGGTCTCATATTTTCAAAGAGGCCGTAACGGCTTGTGGTTCTTGGGCTGGAAGGATAAGTGGAGTTGTTTTTGGTTTTGTGACGTATTTTTTGGCCTTTGGTTTTGTCGCATATGAAGTTGCGCCCATTTTGATGGCCTTGTATTTTTATTTGGCTTGATGGTTTTCAATAAAGGATAAGAAGGTTTGCCAGTTTCATTAGTACACGGATTGAAAAGTGTTTTGCTGGTTGCCGCAAGCGATCTTGAGAATGCTTAAAAAGTTAAGTGACTATATCGTTGCAAAAGAAGAGGAACGCAGGGTAAAGGCAGAAATAAGCCGTTTTGGCCTTTGGTTGCGGAATTGCCTCGTATTCTTTTTTGCCGAATTGTATGTGATTTTTGGTAGTGATGAGGCTAGTTTTGATGCGCCTGTAATAATTGGGGCGCTTATTGTATATGTGCTGGTTTGCTGGGTTTTGTGGATTTTTGTTCGTGAGAATCATAAAGGCTAATTTTCTGAGCATGTTTGCTTTTCTATTGGAGGCTCGGTGATTATGTTATTCCGCCCTGCTGCTTTGGCTGCAAAACAAACCGGTTGGCTGGGTGAGATTGTCCTGATCCGGCCGTTGTCGTTTAGTTTTCTGACTGCTTTGGCCGCTGTGCTTGCGGCTGTGGTTGTTTTGTTTCTGTGCTGGGGGACATATACCAAGCGCAGCACGGTGGCCGGGCAACTGGTGCCGGATGCCGGCCTGGTGAAGGTGTATGCGCAACAGCCGGGCGTGGTGCTGGAAAAGCGGGTACTGGAGGGGCAGCGTGTTCAGCGGGGCGAGGTGCTGTATGTGTTATCGAGCGAGCGGCAGGGCAATCAGGGCGAGGTGCAGGCAGGCATCAGCCGGCAGGTGCAGAGCCGCCAGCGCAGTCTGCAGGATGAGCTTGGCAAGACGCGCTTGTTGCAGCAGGAAGAGCGCGAGGCGCTGGCGCACAAGATCGATGGCTTGTTGGCCGAAGTTGCCAAACTGGATGGGCAGGTGGATGGGCAGCGTAACCGGGTGAAGCTGGCGGAAGACACGCTGGCGCGTTATCAGGGCTTGCTGGCGCAGGATTTTATTGCCAGGGAGTAAGTGCAGCAGCGGCAGGAAGAATGGCTGGACCAACGCGCCCGCCTGCAGGGGCTGGAGCGCGAACGGATTGCGGTTGGCCGGGAGCTGGCGGCGCAGCGCAACGAATTGAGCGGTTTGCCGCTGAAACACCAGAACCAGTTGGCGGCGATTGAGCGCAGCATTGCCGGCGCCAGCCAGGAACTGGCCGAAAGCGAGGCCAAGCGCAGCCTGCTGGTGACGGCCCCAGAAGGGGGGATGGTGACGGCAGGAGTGGCAGAAGTCGGGCAGACCGTTGAGCCTGGCAAGCCGTTGATCAGCGTCGTGCCGCTTGGCGCCCGGATGCAGGCGCATTTGTATGCGCCGAGCCGGGCGGTGGGTTTTGTCAAGCCGGGCGACGGCGTGTTGTTGCGCTATCAGGCCTACCCTTACCAGAAATTTGGCCATGCGCGCGGCCGGGTGTTGCAGGTGGCGCGCACCACATTGCCCAGTCAGGAATTGGCGGGTATGAGCGCCAATCAGCAGGGAGGCAGCGAGCCGGTATACCGGATTACTGTCGAGCTGGCGCAGCAGATGATTCATGCCTACGGCAAGCCCCAGTCATTGCAGGCCGGCATGTTGCTGGAAGCCGATGTATTGCAGGATACGCGCCGTTTGTATGAGTGGGTGCTGGAGCCGTTGTATAGCCTGACCGGCAAACTTTGATTGAAGAAATGTGATGTCTTTGTTTGATGATGTGTCCTTCGGGTTTGGCAGCAAGCTGCCGTTGTTATTGCAAACCGAGGCAACCGAATGTGGCCTCGCCTGCCTTGGCATGGTGGCCGGTTTCCATGGCTATCGAACCGATCTGGCCAGTCTGCGCGGGCGGTTTCCGGTGTCGCTCAAGGGGGCAACGCTGGCGCAGTTGATGCATATTGCCCGGCAAATGGATCTGGGCACCCGCGCGCTCAAGCTGGAGCTGGAGGATTTGGGCCAGCTGCGGCTGCCTTGTGTGTTGCACTGGAATTTCAATCATTTCGTTGTGCTGAAACAGGTCAGCGGCAAGGGTGTGACGATTCACGATCCGGCAATGGGGGTGCGTACATTGTCGTTGGACGAGGTATCGCGCTGTTTTACCGGCGTTGCGCTGGAACTATGGCCCAATCCGGGTTTTCAGCCGCAACGGCAGAAGCAGCCAGTCCGCTTGACTGCCTTGCTGGGCAAGATCAGTGGGCTGTATCGCTCGTTTGCCCAGGTCTTGCTGCTGGCGTTGTCGCTGGAAGTGTTTGCGCTGCTCAGCCCGTTTTTTCTGCAATGGGTGATCGATAACGTGATCGTGTCGGCGGATCGGGATTTGTTGACCACGCTGGCGCTGGGCTTCGGCCTGTTGATGCTGATGCAGGAAGCGGTCGGCGCGATTCGATCCTGGGTGCTGCTGTATATGGGCACGACGCTTAATCTGCAGTGGCGGGCCAATGTGTTCAGCCATCTGGTGCGCTTGCCGGTGCAATATTTCGAGAAGCGCCATCTGGGCGACGTGGTATCGCGTTTCGGCGCGATTGAGCAGATTCAGAGAACCCTGACCACGTCGTTTCTGGAGGCTATTCTCGATGGCCTGATGACGGTTATCACGCTGGTGATGATGTTTATCTACAGCCCGCTGCTGGCGTGGATTGCCGTCGGCGCCATGGGCCTGTATGCACTTGGCCGCTGGGCGTGGTATCGGCCATTGCGCGACGCGACAGAAGAGCAGATCGTGCATGCGGCCAAGCAGCAGAGCCATTTTCTCGAAACCGTGCGGGGCGTGCGGGCGATCAAGTTGTTTCAGCGCCAGGATGAGCGCCGCTCTTCCTGGCTTGGCCTGGTGGTGGATCAGATCAACGCCGATTTGCGGACACAGAAACTGCAGTTGTTTTACAAACTGCTGAATGGCTTGCTGTTTGGCATCGAGAAAATCCTGATTGTCTGGCTGGGGGCGCGGCTGGTGATGGACGGCAATTTCAGCGTGGGAGTCTTGATGGCGTTCAATGCCTACAAGGATCAGTTCGGTAGCCGTGTCAGCGCGTTGATTGATAAGTTTTTCGAGCTGAAAATGCTGCAACTGCAGGGAGAACGGCTGGCGGATATTATCTTCAGCGAGCCGGAGGCAACGCAGGGACGGTTGATGCCCAACGACGCAGCGGCTTTGTTGCCCAGTCTGCAAGTCAGCAATCTGCGTTACCGTTATTCCGAACATGAGCCATGGGTGCTGGACGGCGTCAATCTGACTATTGAGCCGGGAGAGTCGGTGGCGATTATCGGCCCTTCCGGTTGTGGCAAATCGACATTGATCAATGTGCTGCTGGGGATTCTGCCGCCGGTCGAAGGCGATGTGAGCATCGGTGGTGTCAGCGTCAGGCAGATGGGGCTGGATCGCTTGCGCGGCATGGTCGGAACCGTGTTGCAGGATGATGTGCTGTTTGCCGGCTCGATCAGCGACAATATCAGTTTCTTTGACCCGCATGCTGACCCGGAATGGGTGGAAGAGTGTGCGCGCAAGGCGGCTATCCATGCCGACATCTGTGCCATGCCGATGGCTTATAACACGCTGGTCGGCGATATGGGGACGGTGCTGTCGGGTGGGCAAAAGCAGCGCATCCTGCTGGCACGCGCGCTCTACAAGCGACCGGCCATATTGTTTCTGGATGAAGCCACCAGTCATCTGGATATCGAACGCGAACAGCAGGTCAATGCCGCAGTGAAATCACTGAAAATGACCCGCATCATTGTCGCGCATCGACCGGAAACGATTGCTTCCGCAGGCAGGGTCATTCTTCTGGCGCACGGTAAAAATATCGACAATGCTGCGTCGGGCGCCGCCTCTCCTTCTACCAAGCTTGTGCCGGGGTATCGGACAACGATCCCCTCGGTTGTTTATGGTGCCTGATTTTTTGCTTTTCCGTCGATGTTGCAACGTTGCAATTGCTTGGGGCTGCTTGTTTTTTTTCAATTCTTCTGCGGCGACGGAGCCCGACCCGTTTGCAACCGTGGATAGGGTGGCCGCTAGCGCTCATGGCCGAATGGGGCTTGCCCGCGAGAATATCGCCCCCTGCCTGTTTGCGCAGGTGCCTGCACCCCTGGGTTTGCTGGAAGCCATTGACCGGGCTTTATGCCTGCATCCGCAAACCCGTTTGGCATGGGCGACGGCAAAGGGGCGCGCAGATCTGCTTGGCTTGGCGCAATCCGCCTATTTGCCGACATTGAATGCAACCGTGAGCAGCAACCGGGTGCGCAATCGTAATCAATATCAAGATATGGCCGTGCTTGATAGCGATGTCAGTACGCGCAGTAGTAACGCCGGCTTGAACCTCAACTGGGTTTTGTTCGATTCCGGCCTGCGTCAGGCAAATGTTGAAATGGCCCGGCAGACGTTGGCTGCGGCAAACGCTGCTCACGATGCCAGTTTGCAAAATGTCCTGTTTGAAACTGCGCAACTTTATTACTCGGTACAGGCGCGGCAGGCGTCGCTGAACGCTAGTCTGGCAGCAGAAAAAGCTGCGCATGACAGCCAGATCGTGACGGAAGCCCGCTACTTGGCTGGCGCCGGTTCGCTGGCCGATAAATTGCAGGCCGAAACGGCTTTGGCTCAGAGTATTCTCACCCGGGGACGGGCCGAGGGTGAGCTGAAAAATGTGCTGGGGGCACTGGCAGGTCAGATCGGTTTGCCGGTGGATTCATCGATCTCCCTGGATATACCCGATGCGGGCTTGCCCGGCATCGAGTTTGCTGCCTCGCTGAAGGCGCTCATGGAAGAGGCGCGGCAGCAACATCCTGGTTTGCTGGTTGCGAGGGCTGAGCTTGATGCCGCTATAGCCAAGGTTAATGCCACAAAGGCCGAAGGTCGGCCAAGCATCTCGCTAACCGGTGCCACGACACATACCGATTTGCGCGGGCAGCTGCCCGCCGATAGTCTCAGCCGTGGGCATTCGATTGGCCTCCAGTTGAACATTCCCATTTTTGAAGGATTTGGGCGTTCTTACCGGATA
>JAUPTR010000397.1 GCA_030917985.1 Pseudomonadota bacterium
TGAGCGCAGCAAAAAGCAGCAGAAAAGCCGTCAGTGCTTGAGGGAGACGCCACATGAATGATTTCAGCAATCGCACCTACAACGAAATCGAAATCGGCACCAGCCTGACACTCAGCCGCTGCCTTAGCGAAACCGAAGTGGAGGCACTGGCGCTGGTGTCGGGTGAAGTTGATCCGTTTCATCTGGATTCGATCAGCCCGGAAGGCCACCGCATTGATGCCAAGGCCGTGGCGGCCGAAGCACTGCTGTCGAATATGCTCAGCCGCCGTTTGCCCGGGCCGGGCTCTACCATCCTGTCGCAGAGCCTGAGTTTCAGCGGCAACATCAGTGCCGGCGACGAACTCACCGCCACCGTCACCGCCATCGACAAGCAGCCGGATGGCCATGTGATCGTTTTTGATTGCAGGGTGTGTTGTGGCGACGAGGTGCTGGTGCAGGGGTCGGTGAGGGTGGCTGCGCCCACGCAGCGTATTGCCTACAGCAATCTGGCGACGCCGGAACTGATCCTGCGCCGCAATGATGTGTTCAGCAAAATCCTGCTGCGTTGCCAGAGCCTGCCGCCGGTGAAATGTGCGGTGGTGCATCCGTGTGATCGTGATTCGCTGCTGGGGCCGATTGAAGCTGCCAAGCGTGGCCTGATTGAGCTGGTGCTGGTGGGGCCGGAGAAAAAGATCCGTGCGGTGGCTGACGCCGAAGGGCTGAGCCTGGACGGATACCGGATCGTGTCGACCGAACACAGCGTGGAAGCGGCCCAGGTGGCGGTGGCGATGGCGCGCAGTGGCGAGGTAGAGGCATTGATGAAGGGCAGCCTGCACACCGACGAGCTGATGGGCGCAGTGGTGCCGTCTGCCACCGGCCTGCGCACGGGTCGCCGTGTCAGCCATGTGTTTGTGATGGATGTGCCGGCCTATCCGCGCATGTTGCTGGTGACCGACGCCGCGATCAATATCGCGCCAACCATCCGCGACAAGGCCGATATTTGCCAGAACGCGATTGATCTGGCGCGGGTGCTGGGCATCGATACGCCAAAAGTGGCGATTCTGGCCGCAGTGGAAACCGTCAACCCCGACATGCAGGCCACTGTGGATGCTGCAATGTTGTGCAAGATGGCGGATCGTGGCCAGATCACCGGCGGGCTGCTGGACGGGCCGCTGGCGTTTGACAACGCTGTGAGCGAAGAAGCCGCCAGGACCAAGAAAATTGTCTCGCAGGTGGCCGGCAACGCCGACATCCTGCTGGTGCCGGATCTGGAGGCCGGCAATATGGTCGCCAAGCAGCTGCAATATCTGGCCGGGGCCGACAGCGCCGGTATCGTGCTCGGCACGCGCGTGCCGATTGTGCTCACCAGCCGTGCAGACAGCGTGCGCACACGCCTGGCATCGACTGCGGTGATGGCGCTGGTGGCGCATGCCAAGCGTGAAGCCGATGCCAGCCAGAATTAAACCAGCCGAAAGATAGTTAAGACATGCAAATCATTGTTGTTCTGAATGCAGGCTCTTCCAGCATCAAGTTTTCGCTGTTTGCCGTAGCCGGCGAGGCGCTGCAGCAGGAGTGCCGTGGCCAGATCGAAGGCCTGTTCACCTCGCCGCATTTTGTTGCCAAAAATATGGCCGGGCAGGTGCTGGCGGAAAAAAGCTGGGGCGAAGGTGTATCGCTGGGCCACCAGGGCGCGCTGCAACATCTGCAGGATTTCCTGCGCCAGCAGCAGGATGGCCGCACCCTGATCGGCATTGGTCACCGGGTGGTGCATGGCGGCCCGAACTATGCCCGGCCGGTGCAAATGAGCGCTGCCCTGCTGCAGGAGCTGGAGGCCTTTGTGCCGCTGGCGCCCCTGCACCAGCCGCACAATCTGGCGCCAATCGGCATGTTGCTGCAGGCGCAGCCGGATTTGCCGCAGGTGGCCTGTTTCGACACCGCATTCCACCGCAGCAACCCGGATCTGGCGCAGCGTTTTGCGCTGCCGGGCAAATATTTCGATGCCGGCGTGCGGCGTTATGGCTTCCACGGCCTGTCATACGAATACATCGCCAGCGTGTTGCCGCAGTTTGATCCGCAACTGGCCCAAGGCAAGGTGGTGGTGCTGCATCTGGGTAATGGCTCCAGCATGTGCGCCATCGACAACGGCCGCAGCGTAGCCAGCACCATGGGTTTTACCGCGCTGGAAGGCCTGCCGATGGGCACCCGCAGCGGTGTGCTTGATCCGGGCGTGGTGCTGTATCTGATGGACCATCATGGCATGGATGTCCGCGCCATCGAAAAGCTGCTGTATCAGCAATCCGGCCTGCTGGGTGTGTCCGGCATCTCCAGCGATATGCGCACCCTGCTCGACAGTGATGAGCCGAATGCCAAACTGGCGGTTGATCTGTATCTGTATCGCATCCGGCGTGAAATCGGCTCGCTGGCGGCGGCAATGGGCGGGCTGGATGCACTGGTGTTTACCGCCGGCATTGGCGAAAACGCCGCCATCCTGCGCCAGCGTGTGTGTGACGATGCGGCATGGCTGGGTGTGCAGCTGGATACGGCTGCCAACAACAGTGGTGGCCCGCGCATCAGCAAGGGCGATAGCCGCTGCAGCGCCTGGGTGATCCCCACCAACGAAGAATTGATGATTGCCCGTCAGACCCGCGCCGTGTTGCAGGGCGCGGGCTGAACCCGAACCCGAACCCGAACCCGAACCTTATTCTGCCTATTGGAGATTCCCGTCATGGTTGTTGATATTCCTCATCCCATTCTCAGTGGTAAAAAAGTGCTGGTTGTGGGGGTGGCAAACGAACATTCGATTGCCTACGGCTGTGCCAGCGCCTTCCATCAACTGGGTGCCGATCTGGCGATCACTTATCTCAACGACAAATCCCGCGCTTATGTAGAACCACTGGCGCAGCAGCTGGATGCCGGCCTGTTCATGCCGCTGGATGTCGAGCAGCCGGGGCAGCTGGAGGCGGTGTTCGAGCAGATTGAAAAGAAGTGGGGCAAGCTGGATATCCTGGTGCACTCGATTGCCTGGGCGCCGAAAGACGATTTGCAGGGTGGCCTGCTCAATTGCTCGGCAGAAGGCTTTGCCAAGGCCATGGATGTCTCCTGCCACTCGTTTGTACGCATGGCCAGGCTGGCTGCACCGCTGATGACTGATGGCGGCAGCATGTTTGCCATGAGCTACCACGGCGCGCAGAAAGTGGTGCCCAACTACAACGTGATGGGCCCGATCAAGGCAGCGCTGGAAGCCAGCTGCCGTTATCTGGCTTACGAGCTGGGGCATCAGAAGATTCGCGTGCACGCCATCTCGCCGGGGCCGTTGAAAACCCGCGCCGCATCCGGCCTGAAGGATTTCGAGCACCTGCTGAACGAAGCCAGCGCCCGTGCGCCGGTGGGCGAGCTGGTGGATATCGACGATGTCGGCTTTGCCGTGGCCTACCTGGCCACGCCCTACGCCCGACGCATTACAGGTGACACCATCTATGTTGATGGTGGTGTCAACATCATGGCATGAGTATCTTCGACTGGCTGTTTGGCAACAAACAAGCGGAGATTGCCGGACTCGACCCGGCGCTGGTGCGGCAGGCGGTTGATTACCTGTTGCAGCGCATCGACCCGCGCCTGATGCTGGTGCGCGATTATCAGGCACGGCTGATGCCGCTGATGGCCAACATCATCCAGCATCTGCGCGGCATCGTTGATGCCTTGCCCGAGCCGCGGCCGTGTGATCCGGAGCACTGGTCGCAGGATGTGTATCTGCGCTCGTTTTTTGCCGCACCTGATTCGCTGGCGGCGGCGGTTAATCGCTCGCTGCCACTGCGCGAGTTTTTTCAGGACAACCCCTCGGTGGATGTCGCCCATGCCTTGCTGGGTATGGCCGTGCGGCGCAAGCAGGTGTTTGGCGTGGCATTCAAGGGCGAGTTGATGCAGCACGATGTGGAAAAAACCGTCTGGGCATTCGACGACCACAAGCTGCGTTTTATCGGGGCCGATGCCGCTGCGCTGCGCCGCTCGATTGGTGCGGGTGTGCTGGAGCAACTGGCGCAATACATGCTTGAGCATATCGAAGGTGAGCAGGAGCAGCGCAATATGCTGGAGCAGGAGCGCGCCGCCCTGAAAACCCGTGCACAACTGCTGCTGCGGCAAGGGCGCGGCATGGATGCCATGCTGGGGGATACCCCGCCGCCGAATCAGGCAGAGCAGGAGCGTATTCAGCAACTGCTGGATGAAAACAGCCAGGCACTGCAACAGATGGGCGCCGCACACGAGGCGCTGGAGCGTTATTTCGCGCATCTGCTGCAATTGCTTGGCGAGCCGGAGCAAACCATTCCGGTGCATCGGCACAGCGTGATCCTTGATCAGATGAACAACGAGGTTGCGGCAGATGCCGGCGTGGCCTCGCACGCACTTGAGCTGAGTATTGTGCAGACGCAGGCAGAGCCGCCGCAGGAGCGTACTTTCATCCTGGTGAAAATCCGCCGCGAGCAGCTCAGCAGCAGTGCCGAGTTGCTGGATGATGCGCTGA
>JAUPTR010000398.1 GCA_030917985.1 Pseudomonadota bacterium
GCCTTGCATGGCCATTCCACTAGGCGGCAAGCCGCCAAGTTGCTCGTAAAGCGAGACATATCATGAAGATAGGCGAGCTTTCGATCACCGCGCGAGTGCAACCGAGCTTGGCAAGCAAAGCTTGCTTAGCGAATTGCCTGCCTGTGGTACGCAGCAATTCGCCCGCGCAGTCAATAAATCAGCGTATTCCTAAGGAAGTGCTGATTGATTGGCGACGCCGGCAAGGTGCGGCAGCAAGAGCTGTCCGGCTTGTCCGTTATCACGATACAGCGCTTTTTTGTGCTGCCGGCTGCCTGCCTTTATGTCTCCAGGCGAATAATTCAGCATCTCCACTGCATTCGAGCTAGCCCACCCCGAGCCGACAGGATAAAATTCAAGGTTTTCAGCGCCGTTGGTCGTTTAATCCCCCATGCCCATGTTGGTTTTTCGCACTCCCTTTCGCCCGAATCTGTCCGGCTGCGCCGTGACCATCGGCAACTTCGACGGTGTGCATTGCGGGCATCAGGCCATGCTGCAGAAGCTGGTGGCCAAGGCGCGGGCCTTGAATCTGCCGGCGGCGGTGATGACGTTCGAGCCGCATCCGCGCGAGTTGTTTAGCCCGGATGCAGCACCGGCGCGGCTCACCAGCCTGCGCGAGAAGCTGGAACTGTTTGCGGCGCACGGCGTGGATCAGGTTTACATCTGCCACTTCAATCGCGGCTTTGCCTCGCTCAGCGCCGAGCATTTTGTCGACGACATCCTCACCCGCCAGTTGGGCGCGCGTTACATCCTGATTGGCGACGATTTCCAGTTTGGCGCCAAACGTGCCGGCAATCTGGCGATCTTGCAGGCAGCTGCGGCCAGCCATGGGTTTGAAGTGGAGGCGATGCACAGCGTGTGTGTTGGCGAGTTACGCGTATCCAGCACTGCGGTGCGCGAGGCGCTGGCCGGCGGCGATATGGAGCTGGCGGCGCAGCTGCTGGGTCGGCCGTATTCGATCAGCGGCCGGGTGCTGCATGGCGACAAGATTGGCCGCACTTTGGGCTTCCCCACCGCCAATATCCAGGTGAAACACAACAAGCCGCCGCTGACCGGCATCTGCGTGGTGCAAGTACACGGACTGCGACAAGGCCCGGTGCGCGGCGTGGCCAGCCTGGGCGTGCGCCCGACCATCAACAACAAGGGCAAGTTGTCGCTGGAAGTGAACATTTTCGATTTTGCCGGGGATATTTACGGCCAGCATTTGCGCGTGGACTTTTTGCACAAGCTGCGCGACGAAGAAAAATATCCCGATCTGGACACCCTTACCCAGGCCATCGCCCGCGATGTTGCCAACGCCCGTGATTTTTTCGCGGCCCTCGACGGCCGCAATTGAGAGAGATAGAACAAGCACATGGCTGACCACAAGAATACCCTCAACCTGCCGGATACCGGCTTTCCGATGCGCGGCGATCTGGCCAAGCGCGAACCGGGCATGCTTGCCCAGTGGCAGCAACGCAAGCTGTATCAGCAGATTCGCGCCAAGGCAGCCGGCCGGCCAAAGTTCATCCTGCACGATGGCCCACCCTACGCCAACGGCGACATCCACATTGGCCATGCGGTCAACAAGATCCTCAAGGACATCATTATCAAATCGAAGACGCTGGCCGGCTTCGATGCGCCCTACGTGCCAGGCTGGGATTGCCACGGCCTGCCGATTGAGCACCAGATCGAAAAACTGCACGGCAAACACATCGAGCCAAACAAATTCCGCCAGCTGTGCCGCGAATACGCCGAAGGCCAGATCGAACGCCAGAAGGCCGACTTCGTGCGACTGGGCGTGCTCGGCGATTGGGACAAGCCGTACAAGACCATGGATTTCAACACCGAGGCGAACATTGTTCGCACCCTTGGCGCGATCCATAACAACGGCTATCTGTTCCGTGGCGCCAAGCCGGTTTACTGGTGTCTGGACTGCGGCTCGTCGCTGGCCGAAGCCGAAGTGGAATACCAGGACAAAAACTCGCCAGCCATCGATGTCGGCTTCAAGGTGCTCGACAACGCTGCGCTGGGCAAGGCGTTTGGCGTAGATATCGGCGACAGGGCGGCTTACGCAGTGATCTGGACCACCACCCCGTGGACCCTGCCGGCCAACGAAGCGGTATGTGTGCACCCGGAATTCACCTACGACCTGCTGGATACGCCAAAAGGCCTGCTGATTCTGGTACACGATCTGGCCGAATTCGCGATCCAGCGTTATGGCTTTGAAGGTGCAACGCTGCTGGGTCAGGCCCAGGGCACGGCGCTGGAAAAGCTGGCGCTGCAGCATCCGTTCTACGACAAGCAGGTGCCGCTGATCTGCGGCCTGCACGTCACCGTCGAAAGCGGTACCGGCCTGGTGCACACCGCGCCGGCACACGGTCTGGAAGATTATCAGGTGGGCCTGCATTACCAGTTGCCGGTGAACAACCCGGTCGGCGCGGATGGCAAGTTCCTGCCGAATACGCCGCAGTTTGCCGGCGAGCTGATCTGGGATGCCAACAAAACCGTCGTCGAAGCGCTGGAAGCCAACGGCGCTTTGCTGTGCCTGAAACGCCTGCAACA
>JAUPTR010000399.1 GCA_030917985.1 Pseudomonadota bacterium
GTGGATGATGTCAAGAAACTCGATGTACGCGGCTTTATCGGCTTTGCGCTGATCGGCCGCTCCCTGTCCTGGCTACGTGACCAATAAGCGCGTTCCAATAACAATGCCCCGCGTGCGGGGCATTGTCACATCTTGTGGCTGACTATCCAGCCAAACATATTCACCACAGTCCCGGCTTATTGCGCACTCGCTGCAACGGCCGCAGCTGGCAATACCTTGGCCTCACGCCACGCTTCCGGCGTGCAGCGCTTCCAGTCCACCCCGTATTGATAAAACAGCGACGCACGTTCTTTTACCAGTTGCGAGAACGCCGGCTGCTGGATTTCGCGCACTTTGCCCTGCGTTACAAAAAACTCTACCGAAAAACGCGGATAAGCCATCACCAGGCTTTCGGCATCCAGAAATGTTACCGACTCCGGCGGCAGCACCTGCACCAGCTCCGCCTCGCTCATGCCGGGGCGCACATCGTTTAATGCCCTGGAATGCTGTTTGTCGCGCTCGTGGTCACGGTAATCACCGTGTGCCTTGTACAGGGTTTTGACCATTTCCACCGGGTTGGTCCCGGCGCCGGCAATCGCCTTCACCTGCACCACCAGCGGGTTGTCGACCACCGACTTGATGCTCTGGCTGGTGGATTTACCGCTGAAGCGCAGCAACGCCTCGCCGGCAGGCCTGGCCGCAGCCAGCAGGGATTCGGCCCAGGCTGGCGACTGCATGGCCCAGTGTTGATGCATGGCCGAAACAAAACCCCGGCAGGAATAAAACAGCAGCGCATCATCGTGCGTCAACGTGCCAACCAGCCGGTCGTCAACAAACACCACGCCGCCAACTTCGCCTTCGGTCAGTCCGGCGTAGGCAACATGCCGCCCCTGCCCGTCGAGCAGGGTAAAACGCTCCAGCGCCGCTTCCGGCGGTATCGACCGCAAGGTATCGCGGGCTTTGCTGTCAGCGTTGATCCAGAGTTCGCCGGCGCCGGTAATCTGATCCGGCAGCGTGACCAGATCATCTTTTGCGGCTTGCACACCTGCAGCAAAACAGATGAGTATCGTCCCCAGCCAGATGGCCGAGCTGCGTCCTTGCATCACAT
This sequence comes from Pseudomonadota bacterium, assembly GCA_030917985.1. Lineage (GTDB taxonomy): Bacteria > Pseudomonadota > Gammaproteobacteria > Burkholderiales > SCOH01 > CALMFQ01. Next base: position 1,088 of record JAUPTR010000399.1, read on the forward strand.
GTATCCTTTCCGTGGCATGGTGTTGTGCCTCTGATTCAAGCCCATCGGCACTATTTCAGCCAGTTGATCTCGCGCGCAGTGGCAGGGCCGATCACGCAGTCGGCCAGGCCACGCGGAATGGATGCCTCGGTTTCGCCCAGCGCAATTCTCCCGGCCATGATTTCGGCATACTGCTGCGGATACAACGGTTCGCTATCCGGATTGGCATACCCATCGGGAAACACCGGCAGATTATCGCCGGGATGATATTTATCGCGTGCACCCACGGTGTGCAGCAACTCATGCGTCAACACCACCTGATTGCCACCCGACATGCCGCGCTCGGCAAACAGGTTGGCCACACCGATCAGACCCTGCTGCAAGCCCAGCGAATGCGCAACACGGGGGGTGGTAGCCGGGTTGTGATACAGCGCAAACAGCCGCACGTCCGGCCGGGCACCGGGCACATCGTCATGGCGCCAGCTCCAGTAGCGCAACTGCAGGCTCCACAGCGCAATCTGCAACACATTGCCGTTTGCCGGCGGTGCGGGCGGCAGACTGTGCACCTGTGGCCCGAGGCGCACCTGCACCGGCTGCGACAGCTGCACGCCAAACTGCTGCGCATGATTGGCCACAAACACCTCGATCGGCTGCCAGTGCTGATGGCTCAGGCCGGCAATGTAGTCGGCACTCGCCTGACTGGCATCGGCATTGATCGGATACACCACCACCCGCAATGTCCGCTCCCAACTGGTGCTGCGCTTTTTGCCCAGCCAGGCGCCAATTGCCACATTGGCGAGAATGAACAACAGAATACCGATACGCAGGGTTTTAAACATATGAGAAGCAATCATCCACAAAGCGGGAGGTACGCCGGGAATATAGCTGCAGTCAGGCCAAGCCGACAGCGATTTGTTTGCTGCGAACAGATACGCCCCGCATACAGAAGGGAGGCGCTGATTTATTCAGTGCGCGGAATGAAGTGCAAGGAACCCGGCACGCTGAGCGTCGCATCAGTATGGATAGGCAAACTTTCGGGCACCACGCGAGTGCAAGCAAGCTTCGCAAGCAAAACCTGCCTGGCGAATTGCCTGCCCCTGGTACACAGCAACTCGCCCGCGCAGCCAATAAATCAGCGCTTCCGAAGGCAACCCATTGCCGCCAAAGCTGCATGTGCAGCCAACATCAGCAAGGCGTAGGCCTGCCGGCCCAGAACCTCAAGGCACATCAAAATAGTCTGAGTCTATTTTCTTGACTGTATATGCGGCGGCAACCGACACGCCGACATCAAAATCAATCATCAGACTAGCCAGCAACGATCCGTCGATCAACACCACTTTGGTGTCCACCCGAGATACATAATCGACCGCATCGGCAGTGAAGCCTGAAGTAGTGATGAATACCCCCTTCCGGGCTCGCTGCCCTTGTAAAGCGCCAACGAATTTCTGGATTTCCGGCCGCCCTACCGAGCCCTGCCAGCGCTTGGCCTGAAGATAAATCACATCCAGACCAAGGCGATCTTCCTTGATGATGCCGTCAATCCCGCCGTCCCCGCTCTGACCAATACGTTCACCCGCGTCCTTGCGCGATCCGCCATACCCCATTTTTACCAGCAATTCGACGACTAAAGACTCGAAAAAAGCGGGGGAACAGAGCAAGATACGATTGATCAACTCCTGCGCCAGTTCTGAACGAATTTTCTGATGTGCCAGCTCAAGCATTTCCTCTGGCGTACCGTCGGACTCCTCCTGAGGCAAGGCAGGTAGCTCAGCACCTTCCTTACGCGAACCTTCACGGAACTGGACAAACTCAGGAAATTGCTCCAGAAAACGGACATCGATACGCACCGGCTGCCGGGCCAACACATCAAGGCCACGCGGCGTAATTCTAAATACACCGCGCCTTGGTGCATCCAGCAACCCCGCCTTTTTCAGATAGGAGCGAGCCCAGCCAATACGGTTGTGAAACACCTGCTGGCCACCACTGGGCAGTAATTCGGCCCTCTCAGCCTCAGTCAGCTGAAACACTCCAGCCAGCAAATCAACCACTTCGCGCAGACTGTGGTCGTTACCATCTGCAACCAGTTTCAGCAGCGGCAACATACACGACTGGTAGTCCGGAATTGCCATTGATTGTTACTCCCCCCAAAAAAACCAGCCTGTTTGATTTGAGACCCTGCAGACACCAATACTGACTACACCTGCAGCCCTGCCTGCAAGCCAATATCAGAGCGGGCTGCAGGCCAGCCTAGAAGCCAATACCAGAGCCGCTTGCAGACCAATTCCCTTTAACTGTTCTGCAGCACCTTGGCCAGATAATGCCCGGTATGGCTTTCAGTGTTTGCAGCCACCTGTTCCGGCGTGCCGGTGGCGAGAATCCGCCCGCCGCCCTCGCCGCCTTCCGGGCCAAGGTCAACCAGCCAGTCGGCAGTTTTGATCACGTCCAGATTGTGTTCGATGACGACCACGGTGTTGCCGTGGTCGGCCAGGCGTTGCAGCACGGTCAGCAGCAGTTCGATATCGTGGAAATGCAGGCCGGTGGTCGGTTCGTCGAGGATGTATAGGGTGCGGCCGGTGTCGCGTTTGGATAGCTCCAGCGCCAGTTTCACCCGTTGCGCTTCGCCACCGGACAAGGTGGTGGCGCTCTGGCCGAGGCGGATGTAGCCGAGGCCGACGTCGAGCAGGGTTTTCAGTTTGCGTGCCACCACCGGCACCGGCTCGAAGAACTCGTAAGCCTGCTCCACGGTCATTTCCAGCACTTCGGTGACATTTTTGCCCTTGTAGGTGACTTCCAGCGTTTCGCGGTTGTAACGTTTGCCGTGACAAACGTCGCACGGCACGTAAACGTCCGGCAGGAAGTGCATTTCCACCTTGATCACGCCGTCGCCCTGGCAGGCTTCGCAGCGGCCGCCCTTGACGTTGAAGCTGAAACGGCCGGGGCCGTAGCCGCGTTCGCGCGCGCTTGGCACGCCGGCAAACAGCTCGCGGATCGGCGTGAACAGGCCGGTGTAGGTGGCCGGATTGGAGCGCGGGGTGCGGCCGATCGGGCTCTGATCGACGTTGATCACCTTGTCGAACAGTTCCATGCCTTCGATCGCATCGTGCTCGGCCGGCTCCAGGCTGGAGCCATACAGATGGCGCGCCACCGAGGCGTACAGGGTGTCGTTGATCAGCGTTGATTTACCCGAGCCGGATACGCCGGTGATGCAGACAAACAGGCCGGCGGGGATTTCCAGACTGACGTTTTTCAGGTTGTTGCCGCGTGCATTCAGCACTTTCAGCATGCGTTCCGGGTTCGGCTCACGACGTTTTTCCGGCGCGTGGATACGGCGTTTGCCAGAGAGGAACTGGCCGGTGGCCGAATCCGGGTTGGCCATGATTTCTGCCGGGGTGCCGCTGGCGACAATGGTGCCACCATGCTCACCAGCACCGGGCCCCATGTCGACGACAAAATCGGCGGCACGGATCGCGTCTTCGTCGTGCTCGACCACGATCACTGTGTTGCTGAGGTTTTTCAGGTGCTGCAAGGTTCCCAGCAGGCGATCGTTATCGCGCTGGTGCAGGCCGATCGACGGCTCGTCCAGCACGTACATCACCCCGGTCAGGCCGGAGCCGATCTGGCTGGCCAGACGGATACGCTGCGCTTCACCACCCGACAGGGTGTCGGCAGAGCGATTCAGCGACAGGTAATCGAGGCCGACATTCACCAGAAACTGCAGGCGGTCGGCGATTTCCTTGACGATTTTTTCCGCCACCGCATGTTTCGCGCCTTCAAAATGCGCCTGCTCGAAAAACTTGCGCGTGTTGCGCAGCGCCATCTGGTTCACTTCGTGCAGGCTTTTGCCGCCAACGCGCACGTAACGCGCCTCCTTGCGCAAGCGCGAGCCACCACACGATGGGCATGGCTGGCCGTTCTGGTATTTCGCCAGCTCTTCGCGCACCGCGCTGGAATCGGTCTCGCGGTAGCGGCGTTCCAGATTGGGGATGATGCCTTCAAAGGTGTGGCTGCGCTCAAAGCGGGTGCCGCGCTCGTTCAGATAAGTGAAGCGGATTTCTTCCTTGCCCGAGCCGTACAACACCACTTTCTGCACTTCTTCCGGCAGGTCTTCAAACGGCGTATCGGTATCGAAACCGTAATGGTTGGCAAGGCTCACCAGCATCTGGAAATAGAACTGGTTACGCTTGTCCCAGCCTTTGACTGCACCGGAAGCCAGGCTCAGGCTCGGCACTTCCACCACGCGCTTGGGGTCGAAGAAGCTGATATTGCCCAGGCCGTCGCACTTGGGGCAGGCGCCCATCGGGTTGTTGAACGAGAACAGGCGCGGCTCCAGCTCCGGCAGGCTGTAGCTGCACACCGGGCAGGCAAACTTGGCAGAGAACCAGTGCTCGGTGCCGCTATCCATTTCCACCGCAATCGCCCGGCCATCGGCATGGCGCAAT
>JAUPTR010000400.1 GCA_030917985.1 Pseudomonadota bacterium
CAGCGGTGGCCATCGGTACTGCAGCGGCGATCCCCGGCACGCTGGTCAATCTGGCGGCCGGCGGCGGAGAACGCAGTGCGGTACGTTTCGGTCATCCGTCCGGCACTTTGCGTGTTGGCGCCGAGGCAAGGCAGGTCAATGGCGACTGGACAGTAACCAAAGCCATCATGAGCCGCAGCGCGCGAGTGTTGATGGAAGGCTGGGTGCGCGTGCCAGGCGACGCATTCTGAATGCGCTGTCACGCTGCGACAAACAAAACGCCCCGCTTCAAAGTCGGGGCGTTTTGCTTTATGGCAACAAATGCGCTTATTTCTTCACGCCGCGCCACAGCGGATCAGCCACGCCCATATGCTGATTGATGCGCCGAGCCAGCACGAAAAACACATCTGACAGGCGGTTGAGAAACTGCAGCGACGCAGCCGACAGATTGCCATCCGCGCGTTGCACCGCCACCAGCGAACGCTCGGCACGCCGCGCCACCGTGCGGCAAACCTGCGCCAGTGCCGCGGGGCGGCTACCACCGGGCAAGATGAATTCACGCAGCGGCGGCAAATAGGTAGTCTGCGCTGCCACGTAGTTTTCCAGATCGGCACAGGCATCAGTGCGCAGATAGCTGTTGCCCGGCACGGCAAGTTCGCTGCCCAGATCAAACAGATCCTGCTGCACTGCTTGCAGAAACGCCCGATCTTCGGCATTCACCGTATCGGCAATCAACACGCCAATATGGCTGTTCAATTCATCCACATCACCCAATGCATTGATCCTGGCTGAAGATTTGTCCAGCCGGGTGCCATTGGCCAGGCCAGTGCTGCCGTCGTCCCCGGTGCGGGTTACAATTTTTGTCAGTCGGTTACCCATAAAACGCTCCCTGGCTTCATTCTGTCGCCATTCTAAGTTGTGTCGGTCTCTCTCCGTCCTTAACGGGCAAGGCCCGTGGCGGTATGTTTTAGTACAATCATGTTACAGATTTTCCGGAGCTCCAGCATGAACAAAGCCTTTGTACGCGAAAGCGATAACGAAGACGAAGATGATTTGCCCCCTGAAATGCGCATTCCGGCCGGCAGCCGCAACTACATGACGCCCACCGGGCACAAGCGGATGCGCGAGGAATTGATTCATCTGGTGAAAAAAGAACGCCCGGAAGTGGTGAGTATCGTCTCGTGGGCGGCGTCGAATGGCGATCGTTCGGAGAATGGCGACTACATTTACGGCAAACGCCGGTTGCGTGAGATCGACCGGCGCATCCGCTTTCTCACCAAACGCCTGGAAATCGCCGAAGTGGTTGATCCGGAAACCCAAAACCCGGAACAGGTATTTTTTGGCGCCACCGTCACCTATTGCAACGACAACGGCGACGAAACCACGGTGATGATCGTCGGCATGGACGAAATCGATCCGTCGCGTAATCATGTCAGCTGGATATCTCCAATCTCGCGTGCGCTGCTGAAAAGCCGCGTTGGCGACACGGTTTACCTGCGCACCCCTGGCGGCGTGGAAGAACTGGAGGTACTCGACATCGTATACCGCTCTCTGGACCCGACATGACCGAGCCCGTCAAACCCAAGTTTGAAACCTGCATCACCAGCCGCGAAGCATTCAGCGGCGTATTCCTCAAAGTGCAGCAAGACACCGTGCAACTGCCGGATGGCGGCACCGCGATGCGCGAATACATTCGCCACCCCGGTGCGGTGGCAATTCTGGCGCTACTGCCAAACGGCAAGCTGCTGCTGGAAAAACAGTTCCGCTACGCCTTGCAGCGCGAGTTTCTGGAAATCCCCGCCGGCAAGATCGACCCCGGTGAAGACCCGCTGACCACCGCCAAACGCGAGCTACAGGAAGAAACCGGCTACCGCGCCGCCAACTGGCGCCATCTTGGCACTGGCCACGCCTGTATCGGTTATGCCGACGAAAAAATCGAGTATTACCTCGCCACCGATCTGACCGCCGGTGACAACCAGCTCGACGAAGGTGAATACATCGAACTGCTGGAAATGACACCGGAAGAAACGTTTGCCAATGTGATGAACGGCAATATCACCGACAGCAAGAGCATCACCGGCCTGTTCTGGCTGCGTGAGCTGCTGTTGCGCGGTGTAATCTGACATGCAGTGGCTGATCGACTTTACCCCCGGCATTGAAGCGCCGGCTGATCTCAGTGGCCCGGTTTTATGGTTCGGCTTTCACCAGCAAAAACTGCTGGTGGACAACGCCAGCGGCGCGTTGCCGTTAAAGCTGTCGGCGCTGGAACTGGCTGATAGCGTGTTGCGCAGCCAGTATCTCGGCCAGTTTGCCGACGGCACGCATTGCTTCTCGGCCGAGCTGGACGCCAGCCAACCGCTGCCAGCCCAATACCGCAGCCTCAACCTGCGCCACGCCTATGGCCAGCTCGACGACGCGCATTTCGGCGTCGCCGCGCGCGCCATCCAGATCATGAACTGGGAACGCGAGCACCTGTTCTGCGGCCATTGCGGCACGCCAACGCAGCGCAAACCCGGCGAACGCGCGCGTGTTTGCCCCAATTGCGGCCAGCTCGCCTATCCACGGCTAGTGCCGGCGATCATGGTGCTGGTGCGCAAGGGCGATCAATTGCTGCTGGCACGCTCGCCCCACTTCCCGCCCGGTATGTTCAGCGCCCTCGCCGGTTTTGTTGAACCCGGCGAAACGCTGGAACAAACCGTACACCGCGAAGTGCAGGAAGAAGTCGGCATCACCGTCAACAACCTGCGCTACTTCGCCAGCCAGAGCTGGCCCTTCCCGCATTCGATGATGATCGCGTTTTTCGCCGATTATGAATCGGGCGAACTGGCACCGGACGGCGTGGAAATTGAAGCGGCGGGCTTTTATTCGCTGGATGCGCTGCCAACCCTGCCGGGGCCAATCAGCATTGCGCATCATTTGATTCGGGCGGGGATCAACGAGATAAAAGCGCAGATAACCCAAGCATGGCCCGAACCGTAGACGGCTTCTGAGACTGGCCTGCAACC
>JAUPTR010000401.1 GCA_030917985.1 Pseudomonadota bacterium
AACGGCGCACTGGTGGATCAGCAAGCGATTCCGATTCTACCCAACGATACCGCCAAGGATGTATTCGACAAGGTCACGGTGGCAGCGGAAATCACGCTGCACCGTTGCCTGCCAAACCTGCTGGACGGCACGGCGCATCTGACGGCACAAGACTTATCCAGGGGCGCGTATTTTGGCGGGCGCAAGGCAGAGGATGGTCGTATCGACTGGCAACAATCTGCCGCCAGGATCCACAACCTGATACGTGCAGTGGCCCCCCCCTACCCCGGCGCGTTTGCCGACCTGAACGGACAAAGGCTGCTGGTATTACGCAGCCGTCAGGTAGCCAATCAGGACCAGCCTGAATTTGATGCGCCAACATTGTTTGTGCACCGTGAGCAGATATATCTGCGCGCCGGCGACGGCCACTACCTGCAATTACTGCAATCCCGGCTGAACCAGCAAGCGCTTGATGCGGCTTCATTTGTTTCGCACTTTAGTGCGGTTTTTACCCTATAACACAGACAATCAAAGACAGAGACACCCATGAAAAAGATACTCATCCTTGGCGTTAACGGCTTCATCGGACACCATCTCTCCAAGCGCATTATCGACACCACCGATTGGGAGGTGTACGGCATGGACATGTTCTCCGACAAGGTGAGTACACTGCTGGACAACCCGCGTTTCAACTTCTTTGAAGGTGATATCACCATCAACAAGGAATGGATCGAATATCACATCAAGAAATGTGATGTTGTTTTGCCGCTGGTAGCGATTGCGACCCCCGCCACTTACGTGCAACAACCGCTGCGGGTGTTCGAACTGGATTTCGAAGCCAACCTGCCGATCATTCGCCATTGCGTCAAATACAAGAAGCGCGTGCTGTTTCCATCCACATCGGAAGTGTACGGCATGTGCCATGACGGCGAATTCGATCCGGAATCGTCAGACCTGGTATACGGCCCGATCAACAAGCCGCGCTGGATCTACGCCTGCGCCAAACAGCTGATGGATCGTGTGATTCACGCCTACGCCATGCAGGAAGGCCTGGATTACACCCTGTTCCGCCCGTTCAACTGGATCGGCGCCGGCCTCGACAGCATTCACACGCCGAAAGAAGGCTCCAGCCGCGTCATCACCCAGTTCTTCGGCCATATCGTACGTGGCGAAGACATCAAGCTGGTTGACGGCGGAGAGCAGAAGCGGACCTTCACCTTCATTAACGACGGTATCAACGCGCTGATGAAAATCATCGATAACAAGGACGGCAAGGCCAGCGGCAACATCTACAACATTGGCAATCCGGGCAACAACTACTCGGTGCGCGAATTGGCAGAAATGATGCTGGAACTGGCGCTGACCTATCCGGAATACCGGGACAACGCGCTCAACGTCAATCTGGTGGAAGTCACTTCCACCGACTATTACGGCGAGGGATATCAGGACGTGCAGAACCGTGTGCCGAAAATCGATAACACCATGGAAGACCTTGGCTGGAAGCCGCAGTTCAGCATGAAAGAAGCATTGCGCAATATTTTCGACTCGTATCGTACCCAGGTTGCCGAAGCACGCCGCCTGGTGGAATAACACAAGGATCGGCTCGCAGCGAATGATGTTGCGGGCCGAACACCCCGTACTGGAGATCAAACATGGAGCCATCACGTTATTACCGCCATCAGGATGGCGGGCTGTACCGCTCCATTTGTGTGGCGCGACATGCCGATGATGGCAGCGAAGTGGTGGTTTACGAACACCTTTGGCCGTTTGAGCCGGGTGTTTGGGTCAGAAACAAAGAGGCGTTTCTGCAACGTTTCCGCGAAACCAGCGAGGCAGCGTGTCGCGAAGCAATGCAGCAAGACCAGGAACAGGCCCGGCAAGCGGTACAGCAGGCCAAGGCAGCACGCCGCAGCGGCAGCAGCAGCAGCAGCAGCAGCAGCAGCAGCAGCAGCCAGACTTGATCAATCAAGCACGACCGACATGCCATAGTGGCGGAAAATCTTCTTGCGTTTGCCCTCTGCCGCAAACTTTTCCAGCTCCCGGTCGAAATCGCGTATCAACGCCTCTGCCCCCGGATAAGCACGGGAAATCCCCAGATGGAAAGTTCGGGTCTCGCCGACAGGCCGGTTGATGTAATCCAGCCCGGCGAGTTCATCCGCATATTGCGCTTGCAAGGCAGAACAGACGCTCACCTCGCAGATGGCGAGATCCACGACCCCTCGCTTCAAACGCCGTAAATGTTCGTGCTCCGGCGTATCGCTGGCCACGGCAATGGTTTTCAATTGCCGCTTGCGCATCGCCGCCATGAAAGCTGGAGCGTAGTTGTAGCCCTCGCTGACACTGATCGTGTAAGCCGACAAATCAGATAACTGCTGCCACTGCAGCTTGACTGCAGCACGCTTGAACAAGACATCGGTAACGGTGCTGATTGGCGCAGAAAAAACAAAATGTTTCTCCCGCTCGGGATTACGGGTAAAGGTAAAAAAGCCGGCAACCTCACGTCCGGCTTCCGCCACCTTGAGCGCACGGTTGAGCGGATAGACCTTGACGGAGGGCTGATATCCCATACGCAGCAACACCGAGGTGACAATCTCGTAGTCGGCGCCGGATAGACCCTGGCTGGACACAATCCTGAATGGCGGGAAGCTGGCAGTTGCCAGTTCGATTTCCTGGCCAGCAGCCTGGGCAAACCTGCCAATGGAAATCAAGACACAAAAAAACATGAGGCGCGGCCATAAAGCCCGCGCCTGAGAAAGAATGGCCATATTGATTCCAGCGATACCGCTTTACGGCAAGCCAGTGCCTATCTGCTGCCTGACCGCTTGCCAGGTTGATCTATTTGCCACACTTCACGGCAACACCGGCAAAAACCCAGGTGAACAAAGTCGCGTCACCACTCACGGCCCCCGTCACCGCCGGGCGAAACCCGACAACGGCATCGTAGCCATCCTGCTTGATTTCGGTCACAAACAGATCCAGCGCCTCGTTCACCTTGTGATACGCGTCGCTGCGGCTGCCGAGATAATTACCCTGACGAAATTTTGGAGCAGACTCCGCTGCCTTACATTTCATGCCGGGGATGGAGTCAGTTGTATACAAGCCAAGAAAATCCTTGGCACCCGCAGAAACAGTCAGCAACAAACAAGCAACAGAAACACCCAGCTTTACCGAACCAAACATTGCCCACCCCCTATTTCAGGTTATGCTTATATCGTAGGTTGCATTGCCTGCAGATGCAAAGTTCTCAATCAGGCATTTCTGCTGACGGCATCAGGCTTTCAGCAGCCAGTTCTCGACATAACGGCGCACGCCCTCTTCCACCGACAGGAAGTCATCCGCGTAACCAGCTGCACGCAAAGCGCCGATATCGGCCTGCGTGAAGCTCTGGTACTTGCCTTTCAGTGCTTCCGGGAAATCGATATAGGACAGGATGCCCTGCTCCACCAATTGCGGCAGCGTCAGACGCTCCTGGCCTGAAGCCACACGACAGGCATTAACCGAAGCAACTGCCACGTCATTAAAGCTCTGCGCACGACCAGTGCCCAAATTGAAAATACCGCTCTTGTCCGGATTATCGAGGAAAAACAGATTCACCTTGACCACATCTTCCACCGAGACAAAATCCCTGCGCTGCTCACCATTGGCATAACCACCATAACCTTCAAACAACTTGACCTTGCCCTCAGCCTGAAACTGATTGAAGTGATGGTATGCCACCGAGGCCATACGACCCTTATGCTGTTCGCGCGCGCCGTAGACGTTGAAATAACGGAAGCCGACAATCTGGCTGGTACGCTCGTTCCAGCGACGACGCACGATCTGGTCGAACAGGAATTTGGAATACCCATACACATTCAGCGGGCCTTCGTATTCGCGCGACTCCTTGAATACACTCCCACCGCCGTAAACTGCCGCACTGGAGGCATACAGCAAAGGGATTTCTTCGGTCTGGCAGTATTCGAACAGATCCAGCGTGTAACGATAGTTGTTGTCCATCATGTAACGGCCATCGGTCTCCATCGTATCGGAGCACGCGCCCTGATGCAGAACCGCATCGACGTCACCATCAAAAGCGCCGTCCAGAAACAGCTCGATGAAGTCTTCTTTATCCAGGTAATCGGCGATTTCACAGTCAACCAGATTGCGGAATTTATCCGCTTTTTTCATATTATCGACCGCAATGATGTCAGTACGGCCACGCTGATTCAGCGCCTTGACAATGTTCGAGCCGATAAAGCCGGCAGCCCCGGTTACGATAATGGTCATCTTCTATTCTCCATTCGCGCCTGATTTATCAGGCAAACAATTCTTCCGGTTGAACCACAGCCGTGCCAAGTTTGGCCACCACAATGCCTGCGGCCCTGTTTGACCATTGCACCGCGTCACCCATATCCAGACCTGCTGCCAGCATCACGCCAAGCGTTGCAATCACGGTATCGCCCGCCCCGGAGACATCGAAAACTTCACGGGCCTGTGTCGGCTGGTGCAAGACCTGACCATCACGATACAAAGTCATCCCTTCTTCACTACGTGTCACCAGCAAGGCTTGCAGATCGAGCTCCCCACGCAACCTTGACGCTTTGGCAGCCAGCTCTGCGTCATCTTTCCAGCTACCCGCAACCTCGCGAAACTCTGAACGATTCGGGGTCAGTAAAGTTGCACCGCCGTACCGTACATAGTCGTCCCCTTTGGGATCAACCAATACCGGCTTGCCCGCGGCCTTGGCCAGCTTGATCATCTCCACCACGTGGGTCAGGCCACCTTTGCCATAATCGGAGAGAATCACCAGATCATGCGCCTGCAACGCCTGGCGATAATCGTCCAGCTTGGCAGATAGAACCTCATGACTGGGTGGGGCTTCAAAATCGATTCGCAGCAATTGCTGCTGCTTGGCAATAACACGCAGCTTGACGATGGTAGAAATCGTCGGGTCCCGCAGCAGGGACGCCTGCACGCCGGAATTCTGCATCAACGTCTGCAGCGCACCACCAGCCTCATCATCACCGATCACCGACAACAGGGTCACCTGCGCCCCGAGCGACGCGGCGTTACGCGCCACGTTGGCAGCGCCACCAGCACGCTCTTCAACTCGGTTGACCAGGGCAACCGGCACCGGCGCCTCAGGAGAAATCCGGTTTACGTCGCCAAACCAATAGCGGTCCAGCATCACATCACCTACGACCAGCACACGAGCCTTGCTGATTGCAGTACGAATCGATGTCAAATCATGCGGATTCAAATCTGACTCCATTTATCAGACAGGAAAAATCAGCGCACCACAGCGGCGAGCTGCTCGTTGATCGCAAGCAAGGTCGCAACCGGATCGCTACTGCGAGTAATCGGCCGACCAATCACCAGATAATCCGAGCCAGCGGCAAATGCGGCCGTGGGCGTCATCACCCGTGATTGGTCATCCGCTGCAGCATCTGCCGGACGGATACCTGGCGTAACCAACCGCGCTGAAGGCATTGTGTGGCCAGTCATTTCAGTTGGT
>JAUPTR010000402.1 GCA_030917985.1 Pseudomonadota bacterium
AGCAGGGTGTTACCGAGGTTGGTGAGCGTATCGAACAGCTGCACGTCTTTCGATGCACGCACGGTAAAGGTATCACCCGTGGCTGGCGCGCCTTCGATCGACAACTGGGCACCGTAGTCGAATGCCGGCGCGGCAACCGGATCGGTAGGCAGCTTTTTCAACTCAATGGTGGCATTCGGCTGGTAGACCCGGGCATATGGGCCTGCCGCCGGGGCTGCCCCTGTCAGTAGCGAGGTGGCCGGCGCCGCAGTATTGTCGACAATGTCATAGGTAGTCACAGCGGGAATCACTGCATTATCTACGTGAAAATTCAGGCTGAAATTGGCGGGCAGACCATTCTGTCCGGCAGTTTTCCACTTTACCGGATCCAGCACGCTACCAGGGCTGATGATGCCGGTGCCGGTATTCAGCGGCGAGCTTGGTGGCTCGGTAACAAACGAGCCGTTACCTTCCTTGATGCGCTGAAAAATGTCGCGACCGGAATCACTTACCGGCAAGGCGCGTGACGGGCTGATCTGAATCTGCCGTTGCCCTTGATCGCCGAAATAAGCCACAACACCTGGCGCCACCTCTTCAAACGGGCGGGTTGTGCCCTGATATCCGGAAAACAGGTATAAACCGCTGCCATCGGTGCTGTTGGCAAGGCCCAGCAACTCTTGATAACGCGCTTGCAGCTCCGATTGCAGGATTGAGCGTTCGTTGAGTGCCAGCGTCGGATTACCGGCATTCACCGCCAGCTGTTTGACATTCTGCAACAGGTTGACCACCGACTGCAGCGAGGTTTCACTCATCGCAACGGCGGAGTTGGCATCATTGCCGTTCAGCATGAACTGGCTATTACGGTCACGCGATTGTGTCACTTCGAGAATCTGTGCCGAGGCCACCGGGTCGTCTGAGGGCGTCAGGATACGCTTGCCGGTTGAAAGTTGCTGCTGCAGTTTGACCAGATCAGCCTGGCGCTCGGTGATGCTGGCGGTGCCGAGGGCAAAGATATTATTGGTGCTGACGCGCATGCTCATGATGGTTTACCCCTTAGCCTATTTCCAGAATGCTCTGGAAAGTCTGCTGTGCAATGGCAATGACCTTGCTCGCAGCCTGATATGCCTGCTGATATTTGATCAGATTGGCGGCTTCTTCATCCAGATTGACGCCGGAGAAACTGCTCTTGGCAGTCCGCGCCTCTTTGACCAGTGTATTTTGGGCTTCAACACCAATTTTTGCCTGATTGCCCTGATTGCCAACCATGCTCACCATCTGGCTGTAGGACGACTGATACGATGCGGTACCATCCGACAGGATGTTGGCCACCTGCAGATTGCCGATTGCCAGTGCATTGCGGTTATCCGATGAGCCGGCAGTATTCGGGCCAACCAGGAAACGATCGCCACTGGCTATCGTGCCATTGAGCTTGACCGACCAGCCGTTTGCCGAGAAAGCAGTGCCATTTACGGCATCGTAGCTGAAGCCGTTGACACCATAACTCGTCAAGGGAGACGCCGGATCAAAGCCCAGTGCCGCAGGAGTCAGTTCGGTCATCACGCCGGCATTTTGTTCATACACCTTGAAGGTTGTTGCAGAGGTAAACAGGAACGTAACCGGACGCTGAACCTTGCTCAGATCCGGCTCGAACTGGGTATTTGGCGGCGTGGGGACGGCCTCGCTGACGGTACCGCTACCGGTATTGCGCGGGCCGGGCGAGGTGACGGTCTTGTCTACGACAAAGCTGTCGCCCAGCGCTGGTGCGCCGGAAATCTGCAGACGCCAGCCATTGAAGTCGATATTGCCACCCGCTGTATAAGTCAGGCCGGTTGCCAGCGGTGCGCCGGTGGTGGTGTTGATGACATCAAACGTGGCTGCGCCGGTAAAATTGATGCTGACCTTGTCATAAGGCGCATTTACTGAGCCCGCGCTGATGCGGCCGGTGCCGGTGTTGGCCAGATTGTTGTTGACTGTAGAGCTGACGGGCGTGCTGATAGTTGCGCCACCTGTGTTGCCTGCCGCCGGCTGCGCCGTTTGCGAATTGACGATGAAGCTGTCGCCACCAGCCGGTGCGCCACTGACCTGCACCTGCCAGCCGTTGTAATCAATATCGCCACCCGAGGTGTAAGGCACATTCACGGCAAGAATCGCCTGGTTGCGCGAATTGACGACATGAAAGCTGGTCGGTGGCGTGTCAAACACCAGTTGAATGGGGTCAGTCGGCCGGCTGGCAATGTCCTCAGTGCGCATCGGCGCAGCCACTGCCAGCTTGGATGTGTCGGTAATCAGCATCTCGAAATCGCGGGCGCCATTGCGTGTTGGCTGCACCAGAAACGAATCACCGGTGATCGGTGCGCCTGAACTCAGCTGGAAAGTCACGCCATCTGTGGTATAGCCGGCAGCCATTTGTGCAGCGGTAATCGAACGGGTGTAATTGTCGTTGAGCCGGGTAATGTCATAGCCGGCGGCGGTGGCAAACACCCGGTAATCGCTGGTCGTCAGCTCTGCCGGTGAGGCAATGCTGGCCGAGATCCATGCGTTGCCGCCGTTATTGGCATACGACACCACTTTGGGGCTGGCAACGGTGAACATGTCCATGCCGGGCTGGCCGTTGAGATCGATGCCGAGCTGGTGCTGTTCGTTGAACGTCCGCGCCATGGCAATCGCCACCCGTCCCAACGAGTTCTGCGCCAGATCGAGCGAAGCGGTGCGAAAGTTGAGCAGGCCGCTGAGCTTGCCGCCAGTGAGCAGGCTGTTCGGAATCGGCACGTCGGTCAGGCCCTGCGTGATACCGACTTCGAGATTCTCCGGGTCGATCAAGCCCGGGCTGGCGCTGAATTTGTTGAACGTGCCACCCAGCACCAGGGACTGGCCATTGCCCACCACCACGTTGACCGAGCCATCGTCCTGAGCAGTGGCAGTCACCTTGATCAGTTTATTGAGATCTTCGATCACCGCATCGCGCTGATCCAGCAAATCATTCGGCGGCTTGCCCGAACCTGTCACGGCAGAAATCTGGTTGTTCAGATCAGCCAGGTTGGCGGCGTAGGCGTTGATCTGGCTGACAACCGTGGAAATTTCACTATTGACCCCCTGGCGCACTTCCTGGAGTCGGTCATTGATCTGTTGATAGCGGCTGGCCATGGCGTTGGCGAGGCTGATCCACTGCTGGCGCGATGGAACCGAGGCAGGATTGCTGGTGGTGTTCTGCACACCTTTGAAGAAATCCTGCACGGCAGGCGAGAGGCCAACGGTAGGGTCGGCAACAATGCCATCAAGGATGTTGATCTGCTGCAGCATTCCATCCAGATAACCTTTCTGGGTTTCGGCACTCAGCACCGATTTTTCCAGAAAGTCGTCGTAGGCGCGGACAATATTGGTCACCTCCACACCCCGGCCAATAAAGCCACCACCCGAAAACTGCGGTTTGCTGGCTTGTTGCCGGATTTCCTGGCGGTTGTATCCGGGCGTGCTGGCATTGGCCACATTGTGCGAGGTGGTCAACAAGCCGGATTGCGCGGCATTTAAACCCGAAAGAGCTATTCCAAAGACACCAGAACCCATTTTGTCTCATCCCCACCCGCCAATCGGGTGTATTCAGTGTTGGTTATCGGCCGCAAGCAGCCAAAATTAAGCAGGGGAACAGTGCAGCCCGCTCAGATACCCTGCTGCTGATAGGCCTTCAT
>JAUPTR010000403.1 GCA_030917985.1 Pseudomonadota bacterium
GAAGAATATCCGCTCAACGATCCCTACGAAATCCGCGATTTGCTGGAGCAGCAGGTAGATCTGATCATTGATGGCGGTTATTGCGGGATTGAGCCCACCACGGTGATTGATTTGCATGAAGGTGCACCAGTGCTGGTGCGCAAAGGCAATGGCGCATTGGCGCCATTCGGGCTGACAGAAGAAGAATAGGCATGGAAGACATTGTTCAAAAAGTAACCATTTATGCATTGCCGGTGTTGTTTGCCATTACTTTGCACGAGGCTGCCCACGCCTATGCTGCGAAGCGATATGGTGATGCAACCGCATTCATGATGGGACGCATGAGTCTGAACCCTCTGAAGCACATTGACCCGGTTGGTACCATTATGATTCCGCTTATCGCTTTGACGCTGGGCGGTTTCCTGTTCGGCTGGGCCAAACCGGTGCCAGTCAATTTCGGCAATTTGCGTAACCCCAAGAAAGACATGGTCTGGGTTGCCGCCGCAGGGCCTGCAGCCAATCTGGTGATGGCGATTGGATGGGCTTTGTTGTACAACGTAGCGGCCTTCAGCCCGGAAAGTTATTTTGCGGTGCCCTTGTCGTTGATGGCAACGGCAGGCATTCAGATCAATGTAGTGTTAATGGTGCTGAACTTATTGCCCCTTCCTCCGCTTGACGGAGGGCGTATCGCGGTTGGGTTGTTGCCGCGCAACTTGGCCTATCCGTTGGCGCAGGTGGAGCCTTATGGGATGTTCATCCTTGTGGGACTGATGATTACCGGGCTGCTGGGCGTGATACTTAAACCGTTTTATGTCGCAGCCTTGAAGCTGGTTTCAATATTTTTGTGATTTATCGGGAAGAAATAGATGTTTGTTGATCGTGTATTGTCCGGCATGCGGCCGACCGGCAGTTTGCACCTTGGCCATTATCATGGGGTGTTGAAAAACTGGGTCAAACTGCAGTCTGAATATGAATGCCTGTTTTTTGCCGCCGACTGGCATGCGCTGACGACCAATTACGACAATCCGGAAATCATCGAAAAAAGTGTCTGGGACATGGTCATCGACTGGCTGGCCGCCGGTGTCGATCCGTCGCAGGCCACGCTGTTTATTCAGTCGCGGGTGCCGGAGCATGCAGAATTGCATCTGTTGTTGTCGATGATGACCCCGCTGGGCTGGCTGGAGCGCGTGCCGACCTACAAGGAGCAGCAGGAAAAACTGTCGCAGAAAGACCTCTCGACTTACGGCTTTCTTGGCTACCCCTTGCTGCAATCGGCAGATATCCTGATCTACCGCGCCAATCTGGTGCCCGTGGGTGAAGATCAGCTGCCACACATCGAAATGACCCGCGAAGTCGCGCGGCGCTTCAATCATCTGTATGGCCGTGAACCCGGTTTCGAAGCCAAGGCGGAAGCTGCAGTGAAGAAAATGGGCAGCAAAAAGGCCAAGCTTTATGACGAATTGCGGGTGCGTTATCAGCAGGATGGTGATGCTGAAGCATTGGCTGCGGGCCGGGCCTTGCTGGAAGACACGCAAAACCTCAGTCTGGGTGATCGCGAGCGCTTGTTTGGCTATCTCGAAGGTGGCGGTAAGATGATTTTGTCCGAGCCGCGCTCCTTGTTGACTGAAGCATCGAAAATGCCTGGTCTGGATGGACAGAAAATGTCCAAATCCTACGCCAACACCATTACCCTGCGCGAAGATGTGGATTCGGTCAGCAAGAAGATCCGCACCATGCCAACCGACCCTGCGCGTATTCGTCGCACCGATGTCGGCGATCCGGACAAGTGCCCGGTGTGGCAGCTGCATCAAGTGTATTCCGATAGCCAGACCAAGGATTGGGTACAACAGGGATGCCGCTCTGCCGGCATTGGCTGCATCGAATGCAAGGGGCCGGTCATTGAGGCGGTGCTGGAAGAGCAGAAACCGATGCAGGAACGTGCCCGTCAATATCTGGAAGACCCGACACTGGTACGCAACATCATTGCCGACGGCTGCGAAAAAGCCCGCAAAATGGCGCAGGAAACCATGCGCGAAGTACGCGAGGCAATGGGGCTGTCATACTCCTGATTTTTTGTGGTCGCCAGTAAACTAGCAGGTGTCCTGCGTGAATCATCCTGAACAGTTGAAGCCTGTTCCACAGCTGTTCGGGGAGCCTCTGCGCGAACTGCCAGAGGATCTGTATATCCCTCCGGATGCGTTGCAAGTATTTCTGGAGGCCTTCGAGGGGCCACTGGATTTGTTGTTGTATCTGATTCGCAGACAGAACCTGAATGTGCTGGATATCCCCATGGCGCGAATTACTGCGCAGTACATGGAATATATCGACCTGATGCGGCACAACCGCCTGGAATTGGCGGCGGAGTATCTGCTGATGGCGGCGGTGCTGATTGAAATCAAGTCGCGTATGCTTCTGCCGCCGCCAGAAGAGGTATTTGACGACTACGATAGTTATGATCCCCGTGCTGAGCTGGTACAACGACTGCTCGAATACGAACAGATAAAACTGGCAGCGGCGCAACTGGACCAATTGCCGCAGGCAGAGCGTGATTTCTGCTGGGCATCTGCGCAGGCAGAGGGCAGGCTGGAATTGCCCTTGCCACAGATTGAGCTGGGGTTGATTCGCGACGCTTGGCTGACCATCATTGCGCGAGCCAAGGCCCATATGCATCATCGGGTGACTCGCGAGGAGTTGTCGGTGCGCGAGCACATGTCGCGTATACTGCGGCTATTGGCCGATGGCCGCTTTGTCGAATTTCGCCAGCTGTTCCTGGATTCATCGGTTCGGGCCGTGCTGGTGGTCAATTTCCTGGCTGTGCTGGAGTTGGTCAAGGAAAGTCTGTTGACTGTATCGCAGTTGCAGCCGTTTGATCCCGTCTATATACGATTGAGTGATGTGTCCGAATCCAGCAGAGCTGAAGCGAGTCGTTGAAGCCGCATTGTTTGCCGCGCAAGAACCGCTGCCGATGCAAGAGCTGAAAAAGCTGTTTGGGGATGAGGTGGCGACGGAGTCCATACGTTCAGCAATAGATGAACTACAATCGGATTGGCGAGAACGCGCAATCGAGCTGATTAAATTGGCTTCCGGCTGGCGCTTTCGGGTACGGCCGCAATACATGGTTTATCTGGAACGGCTGACGCCGGAAAAAGCGCCACGCTACTCACGTGCAGTGATGGAAACATTGGCGATCATTGCTTACCGCCAGCCAGTTACACGCGGTGATATAGAACAGATTCGCGGTGTGTCCGTTTCCAGCAACGTCATTAAAACGCTTGAAGGCCGTGGCTGGGTGGATGTAGTAGGGCACCGCGATGTGCCGGGGCGCCCCGGTCTGTATGCCACAACCCGCAAATTCTTGGACGACCTTGCCCTGTCGTCACTGAAAGACCTGCCGCCGCTGGAACAGTTGGGGCAATTGGTCATACCCGATCCGGGTGAATAAACGGCGCTCCAGGCGTCACTGATAGCAGGATTTACTCATGGCAAGATTCAATTCACGCCCTCCGCGTAACACACAGCAATTTCACCGCGATACGTCTGCCACTGACCGGACTGTAGCCGGGCAGGCACGACGCAAGGGCAGTACACAAAAAACGGCAACCGGCCCCATGGCGCCGCGTAGTCGCGATGACTGGCGTAACGACCAGATCATGGAAGGGCGTCGCCGTCTACGTGATACTCCGCTGGAAGAAGGCTCGGCAGGTGGGCAGCAGCGCCGCAATGAACGCAACAAGCCACAGGCGCAGACAGACGGCCAACCGCGCCAGCAGGCGCCGCGCGCGCGCGGCGCCAATACAGTGGTGGCCAAGGATCGGGGTGAAACGGTTGTAGTGGCTCGCGCCAAAAAAATGCGCGAACGGCAGGGGTCACAAAAGGAAAGGGATCGTGCCGATCATTTGCGGGAAAAGCGGGTTGACCCCAAATCGCTGGACGATATGCGTTTGCAGAAGATCCTCGCTCTGACTGGCTTAGGATCGCGCCGGGATATGGAAGAAGCGATCTCCGCAGGCCGTGTTGAAGTCAATGGCAAGGTTGCCGCATTGGGTGACAAGGTTGCCTATGGCGATCGCGTGCGTCTGGATGGCAAAAACGTGGCACTGAAATGGCCTGATCGTTTGCCTCGTGTCATTTTGTATCACAAACAAGAGGGCGAGATCGTCAGCCGTGATGATCCGGAAGGCCGCGTCAGCGTGTTTGCTCGGCTGCCCAAAGTCAGCAGTAGTCGTTGGATCGCAATTGGCCGCCTGGATTTCAATACCAGCGGTCTATTGATCTTTACCACTTCCGGCGAGTTGGCCAATGTCATGATGCATCCGCGGTTTGAAGTCGAGCGTGAGTATGCTGTGCGTGTTTTGGGTGAATTAACCGACGAACAAATGAAGCTGCTGACCAAGGGTATTGAGCTTGAAGACGGTGTTGCTCAGTTCAACTACATCTCGGATGAGGGCGGTGAGGGCAGTAATCGCTGGTACAGGGTGATTTTGCGCGAAGGCCGCAATCGCGAAGTACGGCGCATGTTTGAGCATTTTGGCCTGACGGTCAGCCGTCTGATGCGTGTACGTTTTGGCCCGGTCAGTTTGCCGGGGCGTTTGAAACGTGGTAACTGGACGGAACTGGAGCCTCAGGATGTCCAGAAATTGCTGCGCTGGGCCAAAGTCGAAAGCTGACGCTCTGTTCTCTCAATGGGTTAGCGGGGAAGCCATCGCTTGAGTGCCGCGAGCGAGGTTTCCCCCTTGTGATCATAGGGGAGCTGCAGATTGGCGCCGGGGGCTGCTATCTCGCCGTGGATCCGGTAAGTAACCTTGTCTTTATCTCCGATATTCCGTAATTGTTTGATCCATGCCTGCAAGTTGGTTTTGGCATCAACTTCCACTATCGCATCGCTCTTCGCCGCTAGCGTCACTTCGTCCAGATTGCCGCCGTGGGCAAACTCTTGGCCATTGACCTCCAGTTGATAACGCAGGCCACGAATCGGCAGTGCATAATCGTTGGGATTGCTTAACTGCAGCTTCAATATAAAAGTCTGTTCCAGAAGATTGGCTTGGGTGAGGCTGATGCCTGCCAGCTTCACTGTTGGTGGCTCAGGTTTGCTGATTAGCGCGGCGCAGCCAGCCAGGCCAAGCATAATCATCAATACCGCTGCATAGTGTTTCATAGCCTGTCTTTCAGAAGCGCTGAATGGCCGTCAGTTTATCCTGCTTCACGATGAGCGGGCATGTTAAGGTTGTGGATAACTATTGTTTTTTAATTGACTCATATTTTCTGGTGGCCTGTCGATATCCCGGACGATATGTGTAATGTCATGAAAATATGAGGAAAATATAACGACCAGTTGATTTTTATAATCGGTAATTAATAAGATACTTATATGCCGTCGTCAAAATGTAGTATATACTTGGGCTAAGAGTACCAATAGATGTCTATGTTCAATCTCTTGCATGGGCAAACTCATCGAAAGGTGAGGGCGCAAAGTTTCCGGTCTAAGGGACGTGGGTCCTACGATAGCGGGATTGCACTACGTGACGGCTCAGGCTTGATTCCTCCTCGCCAATGATGCATCGTTAACGTATTCCACAATTCCCCATTTGCGCCACACCCGAGATATTCTGCGAATAGCGGCTACGCTCAATGGTTATGGGTTACGGTTATGAACAATACAGTGCCAAACAAGGTAGTTTCCTTAAGTGACTACGATCGCGCCAAGCGGCCGGAAGGTAGCGGGCTGCTGGTTGAATGTCGGGATATGGCGGCAGATTTGCTGAGCAAATCGTTAACCAAGATGCTGGATCGCGTTGACGAGTCGTTGTTTGAACTGGCCGAAAATGCATTGAGCACCGAAGTGCGAATGTTGTATCTGGATGCGCGATCCAAAGCGCTGGCCCATCGTGCCAGCATTGAGTCGGAGTTCCGCAAGAATTTCGTGTCAGGATTCAATCGCAGCCTTACCAGCGCCGATGCGGGTATTTCTTATGGTCGCAGCAGCGGCCTGTCGCTGGAGCTGAGCCTGGTTGACGAAGACGACCTGGAGGCGTCGATTGCTGCAAC
>JAUPTR010000404.1 GCA_030917985.1 Pseudomonadota bacterium
CCAGTCGAACGCGGTGCGTGCCGGCAGGAAACGCAGATTGAAACTGCCGAAGCTGAGTTTTGCCATCAGCTTGCTTGGCGTGCGTGCGCCAATGCGGCGGCTATCCCAGCGGGCAATGGTGCGGGCAATGTTGGCAATCAGGCCATAACGCATGCCGGTGGCCGACAGGATCAGACCCTGAATGCTGTCCGGATGGCGGAACACATAAGCACGGGCGATGAACGAACCCATGCTGTGGCCGAGCAGGGTGATCGGCACTTCCGGATGCAGGCGGGCGATTTCGCGGTTGACGCGATACAGGTCGTCCACCACTTTGTTCCAGCCGTCCTGGTCGGCGTAATGGCCGTATACATCGTCAATGCCAACGCTCTGGCCGTGGCCGCGATGATCGGATGCATAAACGGCGTAGCCATTGTCAGTCAGGTATTGCGCCAGCGGGCGATAACGCAGGCAGTGTTCGGCCATGCCGTGCGAAATCTGCACAATCCCCTTGATGCTGTTTGCGCCACTCGGCAGCCATTGCACCACATAGATCCGCTTGCCATCTGCTGTGGCCAGGAAAAAGCCTTGTTCTTGCATGATTTCTCCATTTCCCCTCAGCTGTTTATATGGCCGACAAGGTTCGTTTTTGTATGAAATTTTTCTGATTATGACACAGGCAAGGGGCATGTCCAGCCCCGGCGCGCATTAAATCATGCAATTTAAATGCAGCGCGGCGGCTTGGCAGCTGTTGTTTACAAGTGCTTGAATTCTCGCACAATCGCCTGCTGGCGACGGCTGATGGGCAGGTGTTCGCTCAGGCCTTCGAGAATCACTTCCCAGTGGCTGTCGCCTTCGTTGCTGGATTTGCGCTCAAAACCGGTGATGGCGCTGCGCAAAACCAGGCAATTGCGGTGAATGCGCACAAAACGTTCGGCAAATTCCTGCTCCAGATGGGTGAGCGATTCTTCCAGCAGGTATTCGCGCTGGGCGGTGCGCACGGTGATGTATTTCAGCTCGGCCTTGAGATAGAGGATGTCTTTTACCGGCACCAGCAGCACCTTGCCGCGCTCGGATACGCTGAGAAACTGCCGGCTCTTTTCATCGATATTCTTCACTGCCGGCGGCAGGGCTGTCACCCGTTTGGCCTTGGCCAGCGCTGCGGCCAGGCGTTCCTGCTTGATCGGCTTGAGCAGGTAGTCGACCGCGTTCACCTCGAACGCCTGCAGTGCAAACTGGTCGTAGGCGGTGGTAAAGATGATGGCCGGCGGGTGCGGCAGCTTGAGCATGTGCTGTGCCAGTTCGATGCCGGACATGCCCGGCATCTTGATGTCCAGTAACGCTACGTCCGCCGCATGCTGGTTCAGCCATTCCAGCGCCTGCACACCATTGCCGGCTTCGCCTGCCAGAGTCAGCGGCAGCGTTTCGTTGCAGTCGCCAAGCAGGTCGCGCAGACGGTTACGGGCAGGCGTTTCGTCGTCAACGATCAACACGCGCAGCGGATCAGGCATGGTTTACTCCCGGAAAGGCAGAACAATATGTACTTGATAATAGTTGCTGCCGACACTGGTTTTCAGGCTGGCTTCAGCATCAAAAAATAACAATAGCCGTTCGCGGATGTTGGCCATCGCCATTTTGTTGCCGATATGGTGCGATTCGCCGCTGTTGTAAAACGGATTGCGGATGTCGATATGCAGTTCGTTGCGGCTGCGGTAGATGTTGACGCTGATCACGCCGACTTCCGGATGCGGCTCGATGCCGTGGTAGACCGCGTTTTCCAGCAAGGGCTGCAGGATCAGTGGCGGAATTGCTGCCTGCATCGGCGCCTTGTCGGTGTGCCAGTCGATTTTCAGGCGTTCGCCCAGGCGCAGTTCTTCCAGCGCCAGATAATTGCGCGCCAGCTCCAGCTCGCGCCACAGGGTCGACATCTGTTTGTTTTCGGCCATCAACACGCGAAACAGTTCGGCCAGGTCTTCCAGCGCCCGTTCCGCCTTGCGTGGCTCGCTGCGGATCAGGCTTAGCACCGCGTTGATGCTGTTGAACAGGAAATGCGGCCGGATGCGTGCCTGCAGCGCCTGCAGGCGCGCTTCGGCCAGCGCTGGCGAGAGCGCCTTGTTGCGCAGCTGAAAATAGTTAAGCAGTAGCCCGCTCAACACACCGGTGTAAATCAGGCCGCGCAGCAAGCCCTCACCCCGGTGCAGTTCCAGCATCGGCGCCAGCAGGCTGTAGACCACTGCAAAGCTGAGCAGGCCCAGCGCCAGCACTACCGGCACGCCTTGACGATAGGGCAGGGCAAGCAGTCTGGGTGTCAGCCCGTAGAGCAGTATCAATACGGTCATCAGGCATGGTTCAACCAGTGCGGCAAACAGCGCAAAGCGCGCGGCAAACTCGCCGAAGGATGCGCTGTCGAGCAGCGCAGCCAGCATGGTTGCCAGGTTCACCGTCAGCAGTGTGCGCAGCAGCACGCCGAGGTTGCGGAAGTCCGGCAGCGCGTTGGGGATGCCGTTTTGCTCTATAATCGCCATTTTCTGATTTTGTACAAGGCATTACCCCTATGCAAGAAAATGATTCTTTAAACGGCGCAGCCAAAAGCTGGTCGGGTCGTTTTTCCGAGCCGGTAGCCGAGCTGGTAAAACGCTACACCGCGTCGGTCGATTTCGATAAGCGTATGGCCGAATTCGATATTCAGGGCTCGCTGGCGCATGCGCAGATGTTGAATAAAGCAGGGGTATTGTCAGCGCCAGACTTTGCTGCAATCCAGAATGGCATGGCCGACATCCTCGAAGAAATCCGCAGCGGCAAATTCGAATGGTCGGTTGACCTCGAAGATGTGCATATGAACATCGAAAAACGCCTGACCGACCGCATTGGCGATGCCGGCAAGCGTTTGCACACCGGCCGTTCGCGCAACGATCAGGTCGCCACCGATATCCGCCTTTACCTGCGTTCCGCTGTTGACGGCATTATCGAGCTGGTCAAAGAGCTGCAACGCTCGCTGCTGGATCTGGCCGAAGCCAATGCCGATACAGTGATGCCCGGCTTTACCCACCTGCAAGTGGCGCAGCCGGTTACATTCGGCCACCACCTGCTGGCTTACGTCGAAATGCTGAATCGCGATGCCGAACGTTTTGCCGATGGCCGCAAGCGCATCAACCGCATGCCGCTCGGCAGCGCCGCACTGGCGGGCACCAGCTACCCGATCGACCGCGCCTACACCGCGCAGTTGCTGGGTTTCGATGCCGTGTGCGAAAACTCGCTGGATGCTGTATCCGACCGTGATTTCGCCATTGAATTCACCGCCGCCGCCGCGCTGACCATGACCCACCTGTCGCGTCTGTCGGAAGAGCTGATCCTGTGGATGAGCCCGCGTTTCGGCTTCATCGACATCGCCGATCGTTTCTGCACCGGCAGCTCGATCATGCCGCAGAAAAAGAACCCGGACGTGCCGGAACTGGTGCGCGGCAAGGTTGGCCGCGTCAACGGCCACCTGATCGCATTGCTGACGCTGATGAAATCGCAGCCGCTGGCGTACAACAAAGACAATCAGGAAGACAAAGAACCGCTGTTCGACACCGTCGACACGCTGGTGCAGACCCTGGCCATCTACGCCGACATGATGCGCGGCATCACCGTCAAACCGGATGCGATGCGCGCTGCGGTACAGCAGGGCTTTGCCACTGCCACCGATCTGGCCGACTACCTGGTGAAACGTGGCCTGCCATTCCGCGATGCGCACGAAGCCGTCGCGCTGGCAGTGCGCTTTGCCGAAGGCCAGGACTGCGATATCGGTGACCTGAGCCTGGAGCAACTGCGCCAGTTCTCGC
>JAUPTR010000405.1 GCA_030917985.1 Pseudomonadota bacterium
AGGCCAGCCGTTGTGCTACCGCGGCGGCAGCTGTTGCAATGGGCCGCAACCGCCTTCCGCTGGTCGTCTGCAGGCCGATATGCCCGGCTATGTAGCAGCCTTGCAGCGGCTGGAAGCGATGGAAGGCGTTCAACAGGAAACCCTGCGTGGTGCCTGGTTGTACCACGAGTACCTGTCAGTTATGCGACATCAATCTGAAAATACCATTAACAAGGAGTTTCCCCATGTCCGAAGCCGAATCCAACTGCCAGCACGTGGTGCTGGCGCAAAGTCCGCTGGGTGCCGTCAGCCTGTGCCCGGAATGTGGCGTATTGCATCTGGCAATCCATAATCTGTCATTGCGTTTCAAACCATCGGCGTTTGCAGAGCTGACTCGCCTGCTCAACAGCGCACAAGCGCATCTGCCGGCAGAGCAGGGGGCGATGCTGGCGGGTGCGGAAACCGTGAGCATCCATTGATGGCGGAGGCTGCATGCAATCGATCCAGGCTTGCGTCATGCTCGCGTTGCAGTTGATGCAGGGGTGTGGTTTGCGCCAGACGCGCAACCGCGTTGTGGTGCTGCAGCTGTTGCTGGCCCTGCCGCAGCAGGAATTCTCCTGCCAATCGATGTATCAGGCTCTGTTGCTGCGCCAGTCGCCAGTGCCCATGTCAACCTTGTATGCCACTTTGCGCGAGTTTGACCATGCCGGACTGGCAATGTCACGTGTAATTGATGGCGAAAGGCATTACCGGTTAAAGCCGTAGTTTCTGTCGACACAATTTACAGGCGCATTGTGGTTGTTGATCGCCAGAATCAGGTGCTGGCTTGGCTCTGGATATAGTTTTGCAGCCCCATCAACTGGATCAGGCGCAATTGCTGTTCCAGCCAGTGTGCATGGTCGATTTCGGTGTCGTCGAGCATCGGCAGCAGTTGTTCGCGGCTTACGTAGTCACCGTGCTGTTCACACAGCTTAATCGCCTTGCGCAGGTCATCCACCACCTGCAGCTCGACCGCCAGATCGTTTTGCAGGATGCTGACCACATCGCTGCCGATATTCAGAGCTGCCGGCACCATGGCCGGTGTGCCTTCCAGAAACAGGATGCGGCGGATCAGCACGTCGGCGTGGCCGGTTTCATCCTGCATTTCGTGGCCGATGCGCTCTGCCAGCGTGCTCAACCCCCATTCGGACAACATGCGCGAGTGAATGAAATACTGGTCACGCGCGGCAAGCTCGCCAGCCAGCAGCTGATTGAGTGTGTCGATGATGATCGGATTGCCTTGCATGGTGGATGCCCTCTGTAAAGATGGCGCAGTGGCTCAAGGTGGCCGTACAGTCGCCAGATTGCAATGTTGTCAGCTGATTCTATGCCATCCGGCCCGGTACTGAGCAAGTCGATTTCGCGATGGCGCCCCGGATGGCGATAGATGTAGGGATGCTGCCATGGGTCGAGCGGCACGTGTGGCAGGATGCCTGCGCCGTGCAGCGCCTGCAGCCCGGCAGGGGTGGACGGAAAAGTCAGTTGCGTTTCCCGGTAGGTGTTGAGTGCAGTCAACAGCACCCGCAGATCACTGCGGGCGCGGGCATTTGCCATGTCTTCTGCATCGGGGCGACGTAGCTCGAAGGTGATGGTCACCAGTAGCGCCAGTGCCAGCAGACAGGCTGGCAGTGGTCGCGGGCAATTGAGTCAGTTGATCTCGAGATACGTCTACCGAGCAGACAATTCTGCAACCTGCCATGTGGCCTTGCCGGATTCAGGTGGGAGGTAATGCAGAGGCAGGCAGTTTTGCATTTCTCGATCCGCCAGATGCAGCACCCGCTGGATGGCTGCAAATGTTGCGCCATGGGCAACGATTAAAACGGCTTCTCCGTGCATGAGTGTCTGGTTCAGTCCGCCACGCACACGGCAACAGAATTCATTGAATGTTTCTGCATCTGCGATTTCGACTTCTCCCCGGCGCCATGCCGTCCGCCAGGCTTCATCTCCTCGCGACTGGCCCTGCATGACGCCCCAGTTGCATTGACTGAGTGACGGGATAACCTCGCAGGGCAGGGATAGCTTACCGGCAATCAGTTCTGCAGTCTGGCGAGCGCGTTGCAACGGGCTGTGGCATATCCGCTTTATCCCGCGATGAATCAACAGTGATGCAGCCTGCAGGGCTTCCTGGCGGCCACGCTCATTGAGCGGTATATCGGTTTGACCCATGGCAATTTTTTTCTGGTTCCAGTCGGTCTGGCCGTGGCGAATGAAAAAGAATTGCTGCTGCCATAAACCCAAATCGATATTTGCCCCCATTTGCGCTCTCCTTTTGCAAACCCTTATTGGATTTATAGTTTTATTCGCAGGCTGATCGCAAATATTAGCAAGGTCTAAATTTGTGCTGCAGGCTCCTGGATCACTTTGCGATTTGCTGCGTCAGTTCAGCCAGCTGCATTTTCAGATCGGCTACCTCTGCACGAATCGCATCAAGCTCATTGCGCAGTTCCCGGACTGCATCCGAATTGTTTTCTGCGTGGCTGGCTTCCGGCTCGGCATGACGCAGTGTTTCCAGTTGCGCGGGTGACAAGGTATGCATCCAGCGGTTCTCGCGGCCGCCCGGCCGACGCGGCAGTTCTTCGACGAGTGAGCCGGTTGCCCGCTCCTGCAGCTCGCACAGAAATCCCTCGACAGTAGAAATATCGGCAAAGCGATGCAAACGCTCGCAGTTGATACGTAACTCACCGGCCGTTTGCGGGCCCCGCAACATCAACACCGCAAGAATTGCCGAGGATTGCGTGGGGATTGCCATTACACGCTCGATATTGTGCCCGTAGCGTGATACCCGGCTGCCGCTTGACTCCATCACCAGCGACATGCCGCGAAGCTTGTCCAGTGATTGCGCAACCTCTGCCTCACTGAGCGTCATCACCGGATCTCTGCTGGTTTTCTGATTGCAGCCTGCCAACAGTGAATTGAGGCTGAGCGGGTAGGTATCCGGAACGGTGCGTTGTTTTTCTATCAGCACGCCAAGTACCCGGATGTCGTTAGGGTCAAGAGATGGGTTGTTGCTCATGGAGGCTCCGGAACGTGAAAACAAAAAAGGCAGCGAATTGCATCGCTGCCCCGGATCAGGCACTTCAGGCTGTTGTTAATCGCGCTCGCCGCTGAACGCCATCAGCAGATTGAGCAGATTCACAAACAGATTGTAGATGTCGAGGTAAATCTGCAGGGTGGCAACAACATAATTCGTCTCGCCGCCATTCACGATATTGCTGACATCGTAAAGGATGTAGGCCGAAAACAGCATGACGGCAAGCGCAGAGATTGTCAGCGACAGCGCCGGCATCGCAAAGAAGATATTGGCAATTGATGCCACCAGCAACATGATCAGGCCAATGAACAGGAACTTGCCCATGAAGCTGAAATCACGTTTGCTAACTGTTGCCAGCGTAGCAAGGCTGAAAAATATGATGCCCGTTCCGCCTGCTGCCATGGCAATCAGTTCACCTCCGTTACGGAACTGCAGCGCCGCCGCAAGCGAGATGGACAGCATCAGGCCCATGAAGAATGTAAAGCCCAGCAACAAGCCGACGCCCAGCGCGCTATCACGATTCTTGCCGATTGCCCACATGAAGCCAAATGCACCTGCAAGAAACAGCAGCACCGAGATGAATGGGCTGCCTGCGAACAAGGAGGCAAAATTCATCTGCACACCGATCATCGCTCCCATCATCGTTGGGAGCATGGACAAGCCTAGCAGCCAGTAAGTATTGCGCAAAACCTTGTTACGCTCGGCAGCTACCGGTGCACTTGTTGCGTAAATGTCTTTGATACGGGTATCCATGATTAAATGCATCTCCTGCCTGTATTGATACTGGCTAAGACTACGCAATCAGCGTGAAAGTTTCAATCTGTATGCGCTTTGCAGGCTGGAAACGCCAGATAAAATGGCGCAACGCAATCAGGCTATTTTTCGCGGCGGATAAAGTCACGCGGACGGATGCCCGCCAGGAGCAGCGTGCCGAAGTAAACCACAACACCTGCGACGATCACACTCAGCAGACGGCCCGAGCGTGCCAGCATGCCGCCCTGATCCCATTGCCCCAGCCAGCTGGCACCAAGCCACAAGGCTGCACTCATCAGCACGGTAGCCACCACGACTTTCGTCAGGAATGCCCGCCAGCCGGGTTGTGGTGTGAAGATTTCCTGACGCCGCAGCGCCATATACAGCAAGCTGGCGTTGATACATGAGCCAAGGCCGATAGCCAGCGCCAGGCCAGCGTGGCGCAGGTGGTAGACAAACATCAGGTTCATCGCCTGGGTGCAGAGCAGTGAAAAAATACCAATCCGTACCGGGGTTTTTACATCTTGTCGGGCGTAAAACCCCGGTGCCAGGATTTTGACCTGAATCAGCCCCATCAGGCCAATGCTATAGGCGATTAATGCCTGCTGCGTCATCAGCAGATCGTGGCTGC
>JAUPTR010000406.1 GCA_030917985.1 Pseudomonadota bacterium
CCTGAGCAGAGCAGACCACGCCATCCATGCCACTTTTCTTTGCCAGTAGCGCCAAACGTTCAACCAACACGGCAGGCTCCAGATCCAGACCGATTTCGTGCAGCTGCTGGCGGTCCATACTGGTCAACACGGTCACCGCAATCAGGAGCGGAGGACGCGGCAATTCAGCCAGCGCAGCACGGGCAGCCGCCATCATCGTCCGACCGCCGAGCGCATGCACGTTTACCATCCATACCCCCAGATTGGCTGCCGAACGCACAGCGCCAGCCACTGTATTGGGAATATCGTGGAATTTCAGATCCAGAAATACGTCAAAGCCACGGTTTGCAAGGGTTTCGACCAACTGCGGGCCCGCAGCGGTGAACAGTTCCTTGCCGACTTTGAGTCGACACAGATCGGGCGTCACGCGATCGACAAATGACATGACCGCCGAGGTTTCAGGAAAATCCAGTGCAACCAGAACGCGCGGAGCGCTGTGTTTTGTTTCATTCATACAATTTCAGGTCCATCTCAAACGGATTCGGCACCGAGTTTGGGGTTGTAGGTTTCCCAACCGGAACAACCCGGACAATGCCAGTAGTACTGCTTGGCACGGAAACCACAAGCGGTGCAGTGATACATCGACAACTTGCGGGTATTTTCATTGATGAGGCTGCGAATCACCTCGAGATCCTTGCGGCGCTCGACTGGCGCCAGCAGCGATTCGGCATCCGCCAGCGTTTTCAGGCCAAGCATGCTCGGATTGGCGCGCAACACGGAATAAACATATTCCAGCGCAACCTGCTCGCCTTCCTGCTCCAGCACTGCCTGGTGAATCAAATCCAGCAAATCCAGGGTGGGATAGGTGGAAAGATAACTTTTTAGCAGCTGTACGCCATCTGCAGGTCGTTCAAGACGACGGAAGGCGTCCAGAATTTTGGTGCCGACCAACGATAGATATTGTGGGTCCTGCCCCTCAATGCGCTGCCAGATGACAATGGCACTCTCATAATGGCCCGCAGCGGCATCAATTTCGCCGAGCATGATGTTGGCACGGGCACATTTGCGATGTGTTGCCAAGGCCTGCTCCAGATGGCTGCGAGCGGCATCGGGCTGGGAATTGGCGATATCGCGCAGAGCCAGTTCGCAGTAAAACTGCGCCACTTCGTGCTGAAAAGAATAGTTGGCGTCACTCAGGGTGTTGGCAACCGCTATCGCTTTCTCCCACTGCTTCTCCTGCTGGTAGATATCCAGCAGATGGCCAGAGGCCTTGCGTGCATAACGTCCGCCCTGCAAGGCTTTCAAGCCATCTTCGGCTCGATCCAGCAACCCGGATTTCAGATAATCCAGCGCCAGTTCGTACTGCGCATCCAGGCGCAGCTCGGCGGCAATATCGTTGCGTTGCAGCAGCTTTTGATGAATCAGAATCGCCCGGTCGATTTCACCTTTGCGGCGAAACATGCTGCCCAAGGCAAAATTCAGTTCCACCGAATCGGGGTTCAGCTTGATGATCTCGACAAAGACATCAATCGCCTGATCCTCCTGATCATTCAGCAGGAAATTCAAACCCTTGTAGTAAGCAGATGGCAGGCGTTTGGATTCGTTGATCAATTGTTTGATATCAATCCGTGCCGCCAGCCAGCCAAAAGCAAAAAACAACGGTGGCACCAACAGCCACCAGAAATCAAACTCCACTCAGGCACTCCTGCTAAATCACGGCATCAAGTTGATCCGGGGAAGGATCGGCGGGTTTATTGCGCAAGGTTTTGCGCAACAACAATAATTCACGGCGCAGGCGTAACACATACGTCAGGCAGGCCACCACTCCCAACGTCACGCCCGAAACAAAAAACACCAACAACACCAAGACCAACGGCGCCTGCCACTGATAACCGAGAAAAAAGCTGACCGCAACCGGGTCGCTGTTCTTCAAAGAGAAACCGAGCAAGGCAAAGAAGAATAAAAACTGACACAACCAGAACAGATATCGCAGCAAAGGCGTCTCCGGCAAGACGGACAGGTTTCGAAACGTCGATTCTACCGCGAAGCGATAGTTGCAGACAAAAAAAGCGGCATGATTTCTCATGCCGCTTCCTGTCACGTCGGATAGACGTTTCTTGCGCTATTCCATGCCATCGACACGTTCGCGCAGTTCCTTACCAGCTTTAAAGTGAGGAACGTACTTCTCGGGTACCTGCACCTTATCACCGGACTTGGGGTTGCGCCCAACTCGCGGCGGACGGTAGTTCAGATCAAAACTACCAAAGCCGCGAATCTCAATGCGCTGGCCAGTCGCCAAACCTTGCGCCATTGCATCCAGAATAGCCTTGACAGCCAGCTCTGCATCCTTGACGACCAGTTGTGGATAGCGGGTTGCCAGTTTCGCAATCAGTTCCGACTTGGTCATAGTGCCTCTAACAATCAGTTTTTATTATCCAGCTTGGCTTTCAACAGCGCGCCCAGGCTGGTGGTGCCGGCATTGCCAGTACCTTCCGACTGTACACGGCTAACGGCTTCGTTTTCTTCAGCCATGTCTTTTGCCTTGATCGACAGATTGATAGAGCGGTTTTTGCGATCGACGTTGATGATCATCGCTTCAACTTCGTCGCCTTCTTTCAGTACCGAACGAATGTCTTCAAC
This sequence comes from Pseudomonadota bacterium, assembly GCA_030917985.1. Classification (GTDB taxonomy): domain Bacteria; phylum Pseudomonadota; class Gammaproteobacteria; order Burkholderiales; family SCOH01; genus CALMFQ01. The sequence continues at coordinate 2,620 of JAUPTR010000406.1, forward strand.
GCGGTCACGCGAAACTTCAGTTGCACGCAGATAGCCTTCAACTTCGCCGTCCAGGGTAACGGTTGCACCCTTGGCATCGATAGCTTTGACAGAACCCTTGACGATGCTGTTCTTGTCGTGGGTGGCAACATAGTTGTTGAACGGATCACCTTCCAGCTGTTTCACGCCCATCGAAATACGTTCTTTTTCAACGTCGATCGACAGCACAACAGCCTCAACTTCGTCACCCTTCTTGAAGTTGCGGATCGCTTCTTCGCCAGTCTGGCTCCACGACAGGTCCGACAGGTGAACCAGACCATCAATGCCGCCCGGCAGACCAATGAAGATACCGAAATCGGTAATCGACTTGATCGCGCCTTTCAGCTTGTCGCCTTTCTTGTAGTTCTGCGAGAACTCTTCCCAAGGGTTGGCCAGACACTGCTTCATGCCCAAGCTGATACGACGACGATCTTCGTCGATCTCAAGGATCATCACTTCAACTTCGTCGCCCAACGCAACAACCTTGGACGGGTGAACGTTCTTGTTGGTCCAGTCCATTTCCGACACGTGAACCAAGCCTTCAATACCTTGCTCGATTTCAACAAACGAACCGTAGTCGGTCAGGTTGGTCACTTTACCGAACAGGCGGGTACCTTGCGGGTAACGACGGCTCAGGCCGATCCACGGGTCATCGCCCAGTTGCTTCAGCCCCAGCGAAACGCGGTTCTTCTCTTGATCAAACTTGAGGATCTTGGCTTCAACTTCATCACCCACCGACAGCACTTCCGACGGATGCTTGACACGGCGCCATGCCAGGTCGGTGATGTGCAACAGGCCATCGATGCCGCCCAAGTCAACGAATGCACCGTAGTCGGTGATGTTCTTGACCACGCCTTTGACAACGGCGCCTTCTTGCAACTGTTCCAGCAGTGCTTTGCGCTCTTCGCCCAGTGTGGCTTCCAGAACGGCACGACGCGAAACAACCACATTGTTGCGTTTGCGATCCAGCTTGATAACCTTGAACTCGATCTGCTTGCCTTCGTACGGGCTGGTGTCTTTCACCGGACGCACGTCAACCAGCGAACCCGGCAGGAATGCACGGATGCCATTGACCATAACGGTCAGGCCGCCCTTAACCTTGCCATTGATTACGCCAGACAGGATCGCGCCTTTTTCCAGCGCATCTTCCAGTTCGATCCATGCAGCCAGACGCTTTGCCTTATCGCGCGACAGCTTGGTTTCGCCATAGCCGTTTTCCAGCGAGTCGATGGCCACAGTGATGAAATCACCCGGCTTGACTTCGATTTCGCCCGCATCGTTGCGGAACTCATCAACAGGGATCAGGCTCTCGGATTTCAGGCCGGCGTTAACCAGCACGAAGTTCGGATCAACGCTGATAACTTCAGCAGTGATCACTTCGCCGGAGCGCATTTCCTGACGCTGCAGGCTCTCTTCAAACAGAGCGGCAAAACTTTCCATGGAGGAAGCGGTAGTAGTAGTCATTGATAAAAGACCCAGTGTGCCCTTAAGGACACGGTTAAGTTAAAGAAATCACCAGCGGGCGCCAGCAACCCCAGTAAAGAGGATTGCCCCACATTAAAGAAAAGCGGGGCCAGAATCCTGAATTTATTAGCAAGAATAGAATTGAATGATCTGGTTTACGGCTTGATCGATACTCAAATCGGTCGTGTCCACCATGCGGGCATCCGGGTAACACTTCAGTGGAGCCACTGGTCGGGACGCATCGCGCTGATCGCGCTCGACGATATCCTGCAAAATCTGCGTGAATATATCACCCTGACCTTTTGCCATCAAGCCTTTTTCGATCAATTGCTTACAGCGTCGCTGCGCCCTGACTTCGGCACTTGCGGTAAGAAAAACCTTCAAGCTCGCATCGGGAAACACCACAGCCCCCATATCCCGGCCATCCGCAACCAACCCTGGTCCCTGACGAAAATCTCGCTGCCTCTGCAGCAGGGCTTCGCGCACCAATGGAAATGCCGCCACTTTTGATGCGTTGCCACCAGTGGCCTCGCTGCGAACTTCGGCACTAACATCCTCGCCATTCAGAAGAATCGCATCACCGACAAAGGCACCTGGTAAATCACGGGCAATCTCAGCCAGAGCCGGCTCCTGGTCCAACGCCACCTGCCGCTGCGCCGCAGCAACGGCCACCAGGCGATACAAGGCGCCACTATCGAGATAATGAAAACCAAGATGCTCGGCAACGCGCTGAGCGACGGTGCCCTTACCCGAAGCAGATGGGCCATCAATGGCAATAACGGGGACAAAATCGGTTGTTTGCTGCATGTCCATCAACGTCCAGAACCGGGGTCAATATCCGGTGTTCGAGAAGCAACTGCAGTTCATCCAGGTTCTGCTGATGTTTGTTTCACGACTACGACGAAACAAACATCAGCAGAACCTTTTAAAGTGTCGCTGCAGCGCACAAACCGCTATCATACCCGCTTTAATGTTTGCCTTCAGCCTGTTCAGCACACCATGGAATACCTTGATCTCGCACCCATCGCCCGCGTTGGCGGCACCGTCAAACTCCCCGGCTCCAAGAGCATCTCCAACCGTACACTCTTACTGGCAGCGCTGGCAGAGGGCAATAGCGAAGTTCGCGGACTATTGGATTCGGACGATACCAGACGCATGCTCGAAGCGTTGACAGTGCTGGGCATCCGGCTTGAAGGTCGCGCAGACACCGGCGATTTTAAGGTACAGGGTTGCCGTGGCAGCTTTCCGCAAAAACAGGCTGACCTGTTTCTGGGCAACGCCGGTACTGCATTCCGCCCCCTTACTGCGGCGCTGGCCTTATCCAGTGGACACTACAAGCTATCCGGCGTGCCACGCATGCACGAGCGGCCAATCGGTGATCTTGTGGATGCCCTGCGGCAAATTGGCGCCGACGTCAGTTATCTGGGCCAGGAAGGTTTTCCCCCTTTACAAATCCGCCCTGCAGCCATCCGGGCCGGCGGTGAAATCTCGATCCGCGGCAATGTATCCAGCCAGTTTCTCACGGCCTTGTTGATGGCCGTTCCCCTCACTCAGGCCGACACACGTATCAACGTTGTCGGAGAGCTGATTTCCAAACCTTATATTGAGATCACGCTCAACCTGATGCGGCAATTTGGCATTGAAGTCAGCAGAGATGGCTGGCAGCGTTTCCAGATTGCCGGCGGCCAGCACTATCACAGCCCCGGAGTGGTTCATGTTGAAGGTGATGCCAGCTCGGCATCTTATTTCCTAGCCGCCGGTGCTATCGGCAAAGGCCCGGTGCGAGTAGAAGGCGTTGGCAAAAACAGCATCCAGGGCGATGTCCGTTTTGTTGAAACACTGCAACAAATGGGCGCCCAGATCACCATGGGCGACAATTGGATAGAAGTGTCTGGCAACGCTCGGCTCAAGGCAATTGATGTCGACCTGAACCACATCCCCGATGCCGCAATGACCATTGCAGTCGCCGCACTGTTTGCCGACGGCACCACCACCATCCGCAACGTAGCCAGCTGGCGGGTGAAGGAAACTGACCGTTTGAGCGCAATGGCAACTGAATTGCGCAAAGTGGGAGCCACAGTTGAAGAAGGCGCAGATTATTTGCGCGTCACACCACCCCAGCGGTTAACCGCCAACGCCGTTATCGACACCTATGACGATCACCGCATGGCCATGTGTTTCTCACTGGTCGCGCTTGGTGGCGTTCCTATCCGGATCAACGATCCGAAATGCGTAGGCAAAACCTTCCCGGATTATTTTCAGGTTTTGCAGCAGATTACCCAGCCCGCCTGATTCACAAAACCTAAAAACAAGAGCAAATGGATTCAGCCGTTTGCTTTTTTTCTATTCGCAAACAAGCAAGCGATTGCTAGAATTGCCCCATGCAGATCATTGAAGAAAAGTCTCGCCGCGAGGCACTTATCGATGCAGCCTCACATCTATTCCGTAGCAAGGGCTATGAACGCACATCGGTAAGAGACCTGGCGCAGGCTGTGGGCATGCAATCCGGCAGCCTGTTTTATCACTTCCGCAGCAAGGCGGAGATACTCGAAGCAGTCATGGCGCAAGGCGTGAGCGATATTACCGAAAATGCCCGACAAGCCTTGCAACATGTGCAAGGCCCCAAACAGCGCCTGTCGACATTGATGCAAGTGCATCTGGCTGCGCTGCTTGGCAGCAGCCAGAATGCACTGGAAGTGCTGTTGTACGAATGGGACAGTCTGGAGCCGGATGCGCGGGAGCGCATCGTGCGCTTGCGTGACGAATACGAAAAAATCTGGCAGCAAATTCTGGATGAGGCCGCCCAGGCTGGCTTGATTCCTGACGACACCACACTACTGCGCAAAATGCTGTTCGGCAGCCTAAACTGGACAGTGCAGTGGTTCCGCCCCTCGGGCAACCTCAGCATCGAGCAACTGGCAGACCGCATGCTGCGGCTGATCATGCGCTAATTGTTGATCCGACAACGCAGCAAGCCAGCTGCGTTTTTTTATTTCTCCTTATGTTGCCTGTCTGACACCATCCATCGGTCGGCCAGTGCTTTTGCACGGCCAACACTTGACGCACGGCGAGCGAGCGATTGACTATGATAGAAAGGACAGCACCGCTGCGGGTGTGTGCTTCACCTGCTTCGTTTGCATGAATGCTGTACCGGACAACCCTGGTAGATAGCCCAAACAAAGGTGACACAATGAACATCTTCCAAAATTACGCTGCTCGCTACGAACGTACCCGTGAAGAAGAGTATTCGTTGCAGGAGTATCTGGAAATCTGCAAACGCGACCGGCTCGCTTACGCCTCCGCCGCAGAACGCATGCTGGCAGCAATCGGCGAGCCGGAGCTGCTGGATACACGCAATGATTCCCGGCTGTCGCGCATCTTTTCCAATAAAGTCGTCAAGATCTACCCCGCCTTCCGTGAGTTTTACGGAACGGAAGAAGTCATCGAACAGGTCGTCGCTTACTTCCGCCACGCGGCCCAGGGTCTTGAGGAACGCAAGCAGGTGCTATATCTGCTCGGCCCGGTTGGCGGTGGCAAATCCTCCATCGCGGAAAAACTCAAGGCATTGATGGAGAAAGTCCCGTTTTATGCCATCAAGGGCTCACCGGTCAACGAATCGCCACTCGGCTTGTTCAACGAAGCAGAAGACGGTCCGATACTGGAAGAGGACTATGGCATTCCGCGTCGTTATCTGCGCAACATCATGTCGCCATGGGCGGTAAAACGCCTCAACGAATTTAATGGCGATATCAATCAGTTCCGGGTTGTAAAACGCTATCCGTCGATCCTGAAACAGGTCGCCATCTCCAAGACCGAGCCAGGAGACGAGAACAATCAGGATATTTCATCGCTGGTCGGCAAAGTCGACATTCGAGCGCTGGAGGACTTCTCCCAGGATGACCCGGATGCTTACAGTTATTCCGGCGGACTGTGCCTGGCCAACCAGGGACTGATGGAGTTTGTCGAAATGTTCAAGGCGCCGATCAAGGTGCTGCACCCTCTGCTTACCGCCACTCAGGAAGGCAACTACAAAGGCACCGAGGGATTTGGTGCAATCCCGTTTGACGGCATTGTTCTGGCGCACTCCAATGAATCGGAATGGAAGCAGTTCAAGAACAACCAG
>JAUPTR010000407.1 GCA_030917985.1 Pseudomonadota bacterium
GCGCCTGCATGATCAGCTCGCACACTTCACGCACCGCACCGTCACCACCACTGCGCTCGCTTACGTAATGGGCGTGCTGTTTCACCAACGCCGGCGCAGCAGGCACGGTCAGCGCCAGACCTGCCCGGCGCATGGCGGGCAGGTCGACCAGATCATCGCCCATGAATGCCACCTGTTGCGGCTGCAATCCCAGCTTGCCGATCAACTCGCGAAAGGCCGACAGCTTGTCTTCCACGCCCTGATACAGATGCGCGATGCCCAGATTGCCGGCCCGCATTTCCACCAGGCGCGATTTGCGTCCGGTAATGATTGCCACATCCACACCGCTGGCCTTGAGCATTTTCAGACCATGGCCATCCAGCGTATTGAATGCCTTGATCTCCTCACCGCTATCGGACAGATACAGCTTGCCGTCGGTCAACACACCGTCGACATCGAGCACCAGCAATTTGAGCACTTTCGCCCGGTCATACACTGCCTGCATGGGACTCCGCTTTTTATTGCATCAAGAAGTTGTTCAGACCACGCCTGCGCGCAGCAGGTCGTGCATATTCAGCGCCCCGACAAGACGCCCATCGTCGCCGGCAACCAGCAGGCCGAAAATGCGGTGCGTCTGCATCAGATGCACCGCTTCGGCTGCCAGTTTATCAGGGTGAATCCGTCTCGGGTTGCGCGACATCACCTCGCCAACCGGTGTAGTCATGATATCGGTGCCGCAGTCCAGTGCGCGCCGCAGGTCGCCGTCGGTAAAGACACCCTGCAGGATATGCTCCGCATCCACCACGGCGGTCATGCCCAGGCGCTTGTCGGTGATTTCCAGCAAGGCCTCGCGCAGCAAGGTGTGTTCGCTCACCACAGGCAAGTCGTCACCGCTGTGCATCAGATCACGGACATGCACCAGCAGTTTGCGTCCCAGGCTGCCGCCGGGATGGGTCAATGCAAAATCATCCTTGCTGAATCCGCGTTGATTCAACAACGCCACGGCAAGCGCATCACCCAGCGCCAGCTGTGCGGTGGTGCTGGCCGTGGGCGCCAGATTCAGCGGGCAGGCCTCACGCGCCACGCCGGAATCGAGATGGATGTCCGCCTCGCGCCCGAGCGACGAAGCCGGATTGCCGGTCATGGCGATGAAAGGCACGCCCCTGCGCTTGATGCTTGGCACCAGCGCCATCAGCTCGTCACTTTCGCCGGAATTGGACATCGCCAGCCAGACATCATCGCCGGTAATCATGCCCAGATCGCCATGTGCAGCCTCGCCCGGATGCATGAAAAATGCCGGCGAGCCCGTACTGGCGAGCGTAGCGGCAATCTTGCGGCCGACATGCCCGGATTTGCCCATGCCACTGACGACAATCCGTCCACGGCACTGCAGCATCACCGCCACCGCCCGGACAAATTGCTGATCCAGCCGGCCTGCCATGTCGCGCAGTGCGGCGATTTCGATATCGAGGGTCTCGCGCGCCAGGGCAAGAATGGCGTTTGAATCAGGATTAGGTGTTGTCATGGGATCGAAGTATAAAAGGTTATAATCAGGCACAACAACAAATACGCTGCGTGCGACACTGCGCACCCGGCCAGATCAAACGCACAGCCAAGACACACACATGCACGGCAACCTCCCCCCCCTATTGATTCTGCTTGCTGCAGCAGTGGTTGCCGTGGTGGGCTGCCGCCGCCTGAAACTGCCGGCGCTGCTCGGCTATCTGCTGGTTGGCATCCTCATCGGGCCACAGATGCTCGGGCTGATCCGCGACACGGCCGATACGCAGTCGCTGGCAGAATTTGGTGTTGTGTTCCTGATGTTCAGTATCGGCCTCGAATTCAGCCTGCCCAAACTCAATGCACTGAAACGCGCCGTTTTCGGGCTGGGCATGGGCCAGGTGCTGGCCACCATTCTGCTGATACTGCCTGTGGCCTACATGGGCTACCTCAGCTGGCCGGCGGCCATTGCCCTGGGCGGGGCACTGGCCATGTCGTCCACCGCCATTGTCTCGACCCTGCTCAACGAACGCGCCGAACTGCACAGCCCGCACGGGCAGCAAGTCATCGGCATTCTGCTGTTTCAGGATCTGGCCGTGGTACCGCTGCTGATCCTGATCCCGGCGCTGGCAAGCGGTGGCGGCGACGTCTGGCTGCTACTGGGGGAGGCGCTGCTGAAGGCGGCCGTGGTGCTGCTGATCCTGCTGTATTTTGGCCAGAAGCTGCTGCGCCCGTGGTTTCACGTAGTGGCCAAAGCCCGCTCCAGCGAACTGTTCACCATCAATGTGCTGCTGATTTCGCTTTCGATTGCCTATTTTACCGAACATGCGGGACTATCACTGGCACTGGGCGCCTTTCTCGCAGGCATGCTGATTTCCGAAACAGAATACCGCTACCAGGTGGAAGACGACATTCGCCCGTTCCGCGATCTGTTGCTGGGGCTGTTTTTCGTATCGGTGGGCATGCGCCTGAATTTTGCCGAGTTGCTGCCCAATAGCGGATTGCTACTGGTTTTCCTCACGCTGCTGATTCCCGGAAAATTCCTGCTGATCAACGGCATTGGCTATCTCTTTGGCAGCCCTTCAAGCGTCAACTGGCGTACCGCGCTGTCACTGGCGCAGGCAGGTGAATTCGGTTTCGTGATTCTGGGGCTTGCTTCGGAGCACCACCTGTTTCCGGCGTCGGTCGAACAACCGCTGCTGGGCGCCATTCTGCTGTCGATGCTGGCGGCGCCCTTCCTGATCCAGCATAGCGACCGGCTGATCCGTCGTTTCAACAACGACGAATGGCTGCTGGCGGCGGCCAGCATCCACCAGATCGCCGTGCAATCGATGGCGGCGGATGAACATGTGATCATTTGCGGTTATGGCCGTAGCGGCCAGAGCCTGGCACGGCTGCTGGAGCAGGAAGACATTTCCTTCTTTGCACTGGATCTGGATCCGGAGCGCGTCAAAGAGGCCGCGATTGCCGGCGATTCGGTGGTTTACGGCGATGCCAGCAAGCGCGAAGTGTTGCTGGCAGCGGGCCTGAGCCGTGCCAAGGGCGTGGTAATCACATTTGACGACACGGCCACCTCGCTGAAGATTCTGCAACACATCCACAATCTGCGCCCCGATCTGCCGGTGATCGTGCGCACGTTCGACGACAGCGACATCGATACTTTCAAGCGTGCCGGTGCCACCGAAGTGGTTGCCGAAGTAATGGAAGGCAGCCTGATGCTGGCATCACACACCATGATGCTGCTCGGCATTCCGCTCAACCGCGTGCTGCAACACATCCGCAAGGCACGTGAACAACGCTACGAATTGTTCCGCGGCTTTTTCCATGGTCTGGCCAACGACAATCTCGGCATCAACGACAAGCAGCAAGCACGTCTGCACAGTGTGCTGATCACCGAAGGGGCCAGCGCCATCGGCAAAACGCTGGGCGAAATTGCCATCGACGATCTGGTCAGCATCAAATCGATCAAGCGCCGCAACATTCGCGGCCTGGAGCCGGACAACAGCTTGCATATCGCCGCTGGTGACGTGCTGGTATTGCTGGGCCTGCCGGAAGAACTGGCCGCCGCCGAGTTCAAGCTGCTGCAGGGCTGAACGGCTGCCGCAGCCAGCCGGAGCAGTTGCATGGCATCGGCCTGCAAGGCGCTTCCAGACTGGCTTGCAGCCTTGCCTGAGAGCCAGTCTGGATGCGCTCTGCAGCGATGCCGTGCCTGGCAGGCACGCGGGCAGGACCCCGCCGGGCTGCCAGCATGCCGATATCCGGCATCGGGCAAGAAATTGCCATAAGCTGAAACATGCCCCTGTTTCTCCTTCCCGCTTTCATTCTCGGTGCCGCACTATTGCAGCAACAGGCGCAGCTGTGGCCAGCCGGCACGCTGCTGGCAGTGCCGCCGCTGCTGCTGCTGGCCGGCGCCCTGCCGGGCACGCTGCGAACAGCAGCCTTGATGGTGCTGGCGTTGTTCTTCGGCTTTGGCTGGGCCAATCTGCATGCACACTGGCGCATGGCAGATGAGCTGCCGCCAGAATGGGAGGGGCGGGATATCCGCGTCACTGCCGTGGTGGCAGAGCTGCCACAGCCGCAGGCACGTGGCCAGCGACTGCGCCTGGATATAGAACAGGTGCACACGCCAGCCGCGCGCGTGCCTTCACGGGTGCAGGTCAGCGACTATCGCGATGGCCGCGTGTATCTGCCCGGCCAGCGCTGGCAGATGCTGCTGCGCCTGAAACGACCACACGCCACACTCAATCCGCACAGTTTTGATGCCGAAAGCTGGATGTTGCAGCAGAACATCCGCGCCACTGGCCAGATCCGCCAGGCGCGCCTGCTGCAGGAGCAGGTCTGGCTGCCTGCGTATCTGATCGAGCGCCTTCGCCTGCGGCTTCGCCAGCACATGTTGGCCACGCTGCAGCAGCGCCCGTGGGCAGGGCTGGTGATTGCACTCAGCATCGGCGACCAGAGCGGCATCAGTCAGGCGCAATGGCAGCTGTTTGCACGCACCGGGCTGACACATCTGGTGAGCATCTCCGGCCTGCATGTGACACTGGTGGCCGGGCTGGTGGCGCTGCTGGCGGGCCGTCTGTGGCAGCGCCGGCCGCAACGGCTGTTATGGCTGCCAAAGCGCCGGCTGATGCTGATTTGCGCGGCACTGACCGCGCTGCTGTATGCCTTGCTGGCCGGCTTCTCCATCCCAACCCGACGCACCCTGTACATGCTGGCGATTGCCGGGTGGGCGCTGTGGTCGGGGCGCAATCCGGGTGTCTGGCGCGTGCTGCTGCTGGCTGCGGCCGGTGTGGTGCTGCTCGACCCGTGGGCAGTGCTGTCCAGCGGCTTCTGGCTATCGTTTGGTGCCGTTGCCTGCCTGTTGTGGGCCAGTCAGTATCGCTTGGGCAAGCCAGGCTGGCTGCAACACTGGTTATGGCTGCAATGGCTGTTGCTGCTGGGCATGGCACCGGCACTGCTGTACCTGTTTCAGCAATTGCCGCTGGCGGCGCCGCTGGCCAATGCACTGGCCATTCCGCTGATCGGCAGCATTGCCACCCCGCTCTGCCTGCTGGGCATGATCGTGCCACCTCTGTTGCTGCTGGCGCACGGGCTGATCGATGTGAGCATGATGCTGGTGGGCTGGCTGGCAGACTGGCCGGCGATGAACTGGCAACAAGCGGCACCGCAGGCCTGGAGCCTGATTCTTGCCGGCATCGGCATCATCTGGCTCAGCCTGCCGCGCGGCTGGCCGTTGCGCAGTCTGGGTGCGCTGCTGCTTTTGCCAATGCTGCTGCCGGCCATCCAGCGCCCCGAGCCGGGGCAGCTACACATGACCATGCTTGATGTGGGCCAGGGCACCGCACTGGTGCTGCAGACCGCACAGCACAACCTGCTCTATGACAGCGGCCCGGGGTTTGCCGGCACCGACAGCGGTAGCCGCATCATCCTGCCGTGGCTGCGTGGCGAGGGCATTGGCCAGCTGCACGGCATGGTACTCAGCCACGACGATGGCGATCACACTGGCGGAGCGGGCTCGATCCTGCAAAACATTCACCCGCACTGGCTGCTGCACAGCCTGCCGCACACCCACCCCCTGCTGCAGCCAAAGCTGAATTCGATCAGCTGCGTGGCCGGGCAAGGCTGGCACTGGGATGGCGTGGCATTCAGGGTGTTGTGGCCCGATCGGGCTACAGTGGCAAACCCGGCCGTCAAGGACAACGACCGCAGCTGTGTGATTCGGGTTGATGCAGCCTGCGGCAGCGTGCTGCTGAGTGCCGACGTGGAACGCAGCAGTGAACTGCAATTGCTGACCCAGCCGCTCAAGGCCGATATCCTGCTGGTGCCGCATCATGGCAGTAAAACCTCATCCAGCCGGCCATTCATCGAGGCCGTGGCACCCAGTGTGGCGCTGGTCAGCGCTGGCTACCGCAACCGCTTTGGCCACCCGCGCGCCGATGTGCTGCAGCGCTATCAGGAGAGGGGTACACAGATCATCCGCAGCGACATGGACGGCGCGGTTGCGCTGCGCTGCGACAGTAGCGGCTGGCACAGCACCACGCAGCGCGCCATGGCACGCCGCTACTGGCACTGAGCCAATCCATCAGCGCGGGCAGGCCGGCGTTCAGCCCAGCTTTACCGTAGCCAGCACGGTGTTGCCGTTGCCCTGATATTCAATGTTGTCGAAACTGAGCATGCGTGCCATGGATATGCCGCGGCCGTGCGGATCGAACGCCCGATCCGGAGAAAACTCCATGAACGGTTTCCAGTCAAAGCCATCACCCTGATCCGCCACCACAAAGCGGATTTCGTTATTGTCACGGGTCAGCATCACCGAAGCACGCCGGCCGGCATATTGCGGCAAAACCAGGCGCTGGGTCAGCTCCGCTTCCCAGGCACCATCCTGAATCAGCTTGGTTTTTTCCTTGTAGGTAATGCCAAGGTTGCCGTGTTCCACGGCATTGATCAGCAGCTCCGACAAGCCCATTGCCACTTTTTCCGGCTGTGGGCAAACCGACGACAGCAGCGCGGTCAGGCGTTTGGCTTCGGCCAGGGTACGAAACTGGAATTCGCCGTAGCGCAGCATGGTCAGCGTATCGCGCTGCTGCTCCAGCTGCTTCAGCAGCTCCAGCTGTGCCAGCCGGTCACGCACGGCGGCGGCCACAATCGCCAGCAGCGTTTCACGCTCAAACGGCTTGGTCAGGTAATAATAGGCGCCCGCCTGCAAACCCTCGCGCACCGCGTCCGGCGAGCCCATCGCGGTCTGCAGGATCACCGGCAAGGCCTTGAAACGATCCAGCTGCTTGATTTTTGCCAGCAACTCCATGCCGTTCATGCGCGGCATCATCCGATCCAGCAGAATGGCGTCGAAGCGCACTTGTTCGTCCTGCAGAATCTCCCAGGCTTGCTGGCCGTCGTAGGCGGGCTCGACCAGATAACCACTGCTTTCCAGATGCTCGCTGAGAATCTCGATATTGAACGGCTCGTCGTCAACAATCAGGATACGGGCTTGAGCTTTGGCTTCAGGCTCGATCATGCATCAGCTCCTCGATGTGATAAGGCAAATAAACAATCAGGCTGGCGCCGCCTTCGGCATTATTGCGGGCAATGATTTCACCGCCATGGTCACGCACGATCTCGCGGCAGATCGCCAAACCCAGGCCGGCGCCACCAGCCCCCGTCTGGGTTTTACTGCTCTGGATGAATTTGTCAAAAATGCTTTCCAGTTCATCCTCGGGAATACCAATCCCCTGGTCGCGCACGGTCAGCTGCAAGACATCGACGGTTTTATCGCTCGGCAGGTGACCTGTATCGAAAGATACGTCGATTTGCCCCCCTTCCAGCGTGAACTTGATGGCATTACCGAGCAAATTACGCACCACCTGGCTGATGCGCAGGCCGTCAAACGCCAGCGTGGTATCGATGTCCGGTGGTGTAATGCGCAGCGACAGGCGTTTGGCCACACACAAGGGCTGCAACTCGTCAGCGGCCTCCTGCACACAGGCCAGCAAATCCTGCGGCTGCATGTTGTATTGCATTTTGCCGGCCTCCAGGCGCGACAAATCCAGCAAGTCGTTGAGAATGGCCAGCAGGCGTTTACCACTCTGCAGGATGCGCTCGAAATAGTGCACGATTTTTTCCGGCGGCGCGCTGCCGGTCTTGCTTTCGCCCAGCTCGGCAAAGCTCAGGATCGCGTGCATCGGTGTGCGCAACTCGTGCGACATATTGGCCAGAAACTCGGACTTGGCACGGTTGGCACTTTCCGCCATATCCTTGGCCAGGCGCAGTGCCTGCTCGGCCTGACGCCGGTCGGTGACGTCTTCGTACATCCAGATCGAGCCTGACAGTGGATCGCGCGCATCCAGCGCCTTGCCGCGCACGCTGCACCAGAAAGCCCGGCCATCGGCATCGATGAACTGGTGCTCGCCCTGATACACCTCACCACGTGCCAGCACCGGCAGGAACAGGCTGGCAATCCGCTCGTGCGTCTCCTGATCCGGATAGATGATGCGTGTCGCCTGCCCGACCAGATCGTCAAGCGGGTGTTTGAACAACTCTGACATGGCCGGATTGGCCGACAGTATCTGACGGTTGGCGATATGTGCAATCGCCATCGGGCTGGCATCCAGCATGGTCTGCAGCTCGGCAGTGCGCTCCGTCACCAGTTCCGCCAGGTGATCGCGGTGGTGAATCAGCTCTGCCTCGGTGCGTTTGCGCTCGGTAATGTCGCGCAGAATCAGCAGGAACTCGGCCTCGCCGTATTGCGTCACCCGTGCCTCGAACGCCATGACTTCGCCGCCCAGGCGCCAGTCGAATTCGAAACGTTCGGTGCGTCCGGTGGCTTCGGCGTCCAGCATGGCAATCTGCAGACGGCTGGCCACTTCGCGCGGCAACCATTCGTCCGGCGCCGATTTGAGCGGCTTTACCCGCAGATTGTCGTTGAGCACACTCTGCTTGCTCTGGAAATCCACCACCATGCCAAGGCGATCCAGGCGCACGATGGTGTCCGGCAAGGCGTTCAGAATCGCACGATTGCGCTGGCCGGAAATCCGCAGCGCCTCCTCTGCCGCCTTGCGCTCGCTGATGTCGAGAATCGAGCCAACAACTGCGGGACGGTTGTTGAAGGTGCTGCGCTGCATGGAAATCAGAGCAAAAAACGGCCGGCCATCACGCTTCAGCAAACAGATCTCGATCGGCGCCACGTATTCGTCGGCAGCCAGCGCGGCATCCTGCATATCGGTAAAGGTAAAGCGCCACTCGGGCGCAATCAGCTTCATCGGGTCATCCAGCGCCAGCAGTTGCTCACGCTCGTAGCCGAAATACTGAGCCAGCGTCGGGTTGGCAAACTGGATCTTGCCGCCCTGCAACACATAAATGCCGATGTAGCTGGCATCGAGAATCGCACGGTGTTTGTATTCACTCTCAAACAACATGCGCTCGGTACGCTTGCGCTCGGTGATGTCGCGGGCAATGCCGACAAAATAGCGCCGGCCTTCCAGCTCCACCTCGTTAACCGTCAATTCCAGCGGAAAATGTTCGCCTGACTTGCGCATCGCAACGATTTCCCTGCGCACACCACGTGCAGCCGGTGAGGCCGCCGAATCCAGCAGCTCCGACAGCAGGCCGACATCGTTATCCGACAAGGGTGGCAACAACATGCTCACCGGATGGCCAATGGCATCTGCCTGTTTGTGGCCAAACACCTGCTCCGATGCGGGATTGAACAACTCGATCAGGCGCCGCTCATCCCAGAGGATGATGGCATCGCTGGTGTTGTCCAGCACCGTGCGCATGCGCGCCTCACTGGCCCGCAGCGCCAGCTCGGCCTTTTCGCGGTCATCCAGCGAGCGCAGCAGCACCTGGTTGCCCAGCGACACCTGTTCGGTGCGTTCCTGCACCAGTCGGGCAACAAACCGTGCGCGATGCTGGATGTAATAAACGGTAACGGTGACAAAACCAACCAGCGCCAGCCCGGCAAACAGGTTGACCCAGGGATAGATGCCATGGCTCGGTTCGTCCATCTCCCCATGTACGGCCCACATCTGGTTGCTGACCTGAATCCGCCGGCTGTACACCCAGACCTTGCCATGCCCCGGCTCGGCGGCATCGCTGGCAGGATAGAGGCGGCGGCCGAAACTGGCATCGGTCATATCCAGCAAGGTCAGACGTACCTCGCGCCCCAATGGATCAGGTGCCCGCCGATAAACGCCTTGCATCAGCCTGGATAAGTCGATCAGGGAAAAGCTCAGCCCGGCAACAGGAGCCATCTCTCCCTTCTCGCCATAAGGATGCAGCAGCAGCAACAACGCGGCATTCCTGCCCTGAAAATCAGCCCTGAACAGCTGGCTGAGCGTAGGCTTGCCACTTCGCCACGCCTCGTTGATGGCCTGGCGCAGAATCGGATTGGCAGCAAAATCGGTGCCTTCACCGATACTGCCGCGTGGCCGTACAAAATATACCGGGTAAAGATAGGGGTGCACCGCCACGCCCTGCTTTCCGGCCGCCAGCCGGGCGCTGTTGAACACATGAAAATCCGGGAAATGCTCTCGTGCCTCAGCCTCGAAATCTGCCAGGGCAATACGCGGCACGCGCCCGAGCCGGCCAGATGCGAGCACTTCTTCGCGCTCCTTTGGCAATTGCGAACCAAAACGGTCGAACTGGTAATAGGTCAGCCGTGGATCTGTGGCAAACAGGGCGTGATAGGTTTGCACACCACGCTGGATATCCTGCAAGGCCTGTTGCAGCACATTGACCTTGACCTCGACTTGCGCCTGGAACTGGCGGCGCAATTTGCGCTCGGCATCCTGCATCTCGGCCACCGACACCACGCCGACCACGGCAATACCGATAATGGCGGCAATCCAGGTGGGCAAAAGGCGGGGTATGCGCAAGCTAACCTCAATCAGTGTTTCATCGAAAGCGTCGGCGGACGGCGGACGGCGGACTGCACCCGCCTTGGCCGCTGCCACATCAGGAATTCAAGGCAGCGGGCAAGGGCTGAATGCAGTATAGGCATCAGACTCCGGCCTTTGAAACCAGAGCCGGAAAATGCAGGGAATCAGGACAATTCGCCGTGCAGCGCAACAAACTCCTGCGTCAGCTTGTGCTTCGGATCGAGATAGATCATCGGCCGCGACTGCTCGTGTGACTCGCGAATCTTGATCGACGAGGACAGATAGGCATTCAGCACCGGCAGGCCTTCACTCTTCAGCTCTTCCACCAGCTTGGTGGGCAGCGAGGCACGCGCCTGGAACTGGTTGACCACAATGCCACCCACTTCCAGCCGGGGATTATGGTCTTCACGAATCTCCCGTACGCTGTCCAGCAGGCTGTAGAGCGCCTTGCGCGAAAAATCGTCGCAATCGAACGGAATCAGGCAGGATTCGGCGGCGATCAATGCCGACAAGGTGTAGAAATTCAGCGCCGGCGGGGTATCGATATAAATCACGTCGAAATCGAGATCTTTTAGCGAATCGCGCAGCTTGAAAATCTTGTAGCGGGATTCCAGCTTGCTCTGCAGATCCGACAACGAAGGGTGCGACGGCAGCACCGACAGGTTTTCATAAGGTGAGGCGTGAATGAAGTCGCTGGCCTTTTTTGAATACAGGCTGAAGCTGAGTGTCTGTTCGAACAGATCGGCGACAGAGGATTTCAGCTCGCTGCCGGCCTGGCCAAGAATGTAATGTGTGGCATTGCCCTGCGGGTCCAGATCCACCACCAGCGTGCGCAAGCCCTGTGCTGCACTGATCGCGGCCAGATTGGCAGTAATCGTCGATTTGCCGACCCCGCCTTTTTTATTGAACACCACTCTGCGCATCCGTCTTCTCCCTTATATCCCTGTCAATACGTATCTGTATCGGAATTCAATCAATTGCGCAAATTCTACGCCGAGGGCCGCTGCTTGGCGATATTTGCGCACAGCGCACAACATTTCTGCATTCAAGTACGGGCTGCGCTTTCATGTTGCAGCACACAAAACACGCTTCAGTGGCACATCATCTAGTGCTAACATTCGCCACCGACAAAACTGCGGCATGCCGCTTTTGCCTTTCAAACAGGATTTCGACCTCATGCAAACCGGTGTATCGAGACAACCCCTTGCCGCACTCACTCTGGGCGCAATCGGCGTGGTGTATGGTGATATCGGCACCAGCCCGCTCTATACCATCAAGGAGTGTTTCACCGGGCATTCGATTCCGCTGATTACCGAAAACATCTTCGGCATCATGTCGCTGATTTTCTGGTCGGTGCTGCTGGTGGTATCGCTCAAATACGTGATTTTCATCCTGCGCGCCGACAATAACGGCGAAGGCGGTATCCTGGCGCTGATGTCACTGGTACTCCGGACACTGGAAAAAAATCCGCGCGGTAAATGGTATGTGATGCTCGGCGGCGTATTCGGTGCGGCGCTGTTTTATGGTGACGGCATGATCACGCCGGCCATTTCAGTGCTCTCCGCAGTCGAGGGGCTGGAGCTGATTGCACCGGCCCTGCACCATTACATCATTCCCACCACGATTGCGATTCTGGTGATGCTTTTCAGCCTGCAGCGACAAGGTACACACAAGGTTGGCAAGCTGTTTGCACCGATCATGCTGCTCTGGTTCAGCACACTTGGCACGCTGGGGCTGGTCAGCATCAGCCAGACGCCGGAAATCCTGCAGGCAATCAACCCGCGCCATGGCCTGGTGTTTGTGGTGGAACATCGCTGGGAAGCTTTTCTGGTGCTGGGCTCGGTAGTGCTGGCACTGACCGGGGCGGAAGCGTTATACGCCGACATGGGGCACTTCGGACGCGCGCCGATTCGGCTGGCCTGGTTTGGATTCGTGTTGCCGGCGCTGCTGCTCAATTATTTTGGCCAGTGCGCGCTGCTGATGCGCCAGCCAGAAGCCGCAAACAACCCGTTCTACCTGCTGGCACCGAGCTGGGCGCTGGTGCCGATGGTCATCCTGTCGACGGCGGCGGCCATCATTGCTTCGCAAGCGGTGATTTCCGGCGCATTTTCGCTCACGCGGCAAGCGGTGCAGCTGGGTTATCTGCCCCGCCTGGCAATCCTGCACACATCGGAAAAGGAAATCGGCCAGATTTACATTCCGGCAATCAACTGGATGTTGCTGGGCGCCATCATTCTGCTGGTACTGGGCTTTCGCACTTCCGGCAATCTGGCAGCCGCCTACGGCATAGCCGTCACCGGCACGATGGTTGTGAGCACCGTACTGGCATTCATTCTGGTGAAAAACACCTGGCGCTGGCCGCTGTGGCTGAGCACGCTGATGCTGGTCTTTTTCCTCTCGCTGGATCTGGCGTTTTTCAGCGCCAATGCCATGAAGATCCTTGATGGAGGCTGGTTCCCGCTACTGGCCGGCCTGTTGCTGTTTACCCTGCTCACCACCTGGAAACGTGGCCGGCAAATCCTGTTCGAGCGGCTATCCGCAGACTCGCTGCCGCTGGAGGGCTTTGTCAAATCGCTGGAAGCTTACCCGCCCACCCGCGTGCAGGGCACGGCAGTCTTCATGACCAGCACCAGCGAAGGTGTGCCACACGCGCTGCTACACAACCTGAAACACAACAAGATCCTGCACGAGCGGGTGGTGTTCCTCAATATTTTCACTGAAGACATCCCCTATGTGCCGGATATCGACCGGATCCAGGTGCGTCAGCTGGGTCAGAGCTTCCATTTCGTTACCGCCTCCTACGGTTTCAAGGAAGCACCGGACATGCCGGATATCCTTGAAGCCTGTGGCCAGCTGGGGTTGAAGATGGACATGATGGACACCTCTTTCTTCCTCTCGCGCGAGACATTGATCCCGAGCAAGATGCCGGGCATGGCGCTGTGGCGCGAAAAGATATTCTCGCTGATGTCACGCAACGCCATGCGTGCCACCGACTTCTTCAAGATTCCCACCAACCGCGTGGTGGAGCTCGGCACCCAGGTCGAAATCTGACCGTTCTCACAGGGCCGAGATACCTCAGCCCTGCCTCAGCGCTTAACGGTCAATGCCTGCACCTGTTATGATGCAGGCATTCCCACCAGCCGGACTTTCTTCAATTGCAGCGCGGCATTATCTGTTTTTCCGAGGCGGCACTCTGGTTGTGCCGGCGCCTGGCCGCATCGCAGCAGACTTTTGCGCTGCTCTGCCCCGGCACCGATCCGGCCGGCCTCGCCACACAGGCCTGCCAGACCTTGCCCGAGCTGCTGGGCCGCCTGCATCCCGCGCGTGAAATCTGGTTGCTGGAACCAGAGCCACGGGTGTTACCTGTATTCGAAATGCTGCTGCCCGATCTGCTGGCGGGCGACGTTGTCGTGGATGCCGGCAATACCGATTTCCGCATTGCCATACAGCGACAGCAACAGGCAGCGTTGCAGGGTGTGGCTTATGTCGATGTCGGCATTTATCTCAACCCCTGGGGACCCCAATACGGCTTTGCGCTGACAGTGGGAGGCGATCATCCCGCCCTGCAGCAGGTGGCCGCCACGCTCGATGCACTGGCCCCCGTGCCGCAACAGGGCTGGCTGCATTGCGGCCCGGCCGGCTCGGGCCTGTTCATGCGCCAGTTGCAGCGCACCGTAGAACAGGCTGTCGCGCGCAGCGTGTCACGCGCCCATCAGGATTTTCACCGCAACGGCCTGCAGGACATCCACTACCCGCAGATTGCGCAGTTATGGCAGGAGGGCAGCGAATTGCGCCATGCCTTGCAACAACTGGCGGGCAGTTATCTCGGGCAGGTTGATCCGGATCAGGCATTCGAGCCGTTTTACGCCGTCAGCCATGCAGATGCGGCCGGCCATAGCTGGCCGGCACTGGAACTGGCACGCATCATCCAGTTTGCTGCCGATGGCAGCCAGCATTTCGAGCAGCAGATTCTGGCGCTGTTACGCAGCGCCCCCGGTAGCTATTCCGTCTGAGCCATCAGGCTCGCCATATCTGCTCCGGCAACCCAGTCGATCCAGCGATCCAGCGCATCCACCGCCTGCCCGGCACGGGGGTGATTGACCATTCCGACCACAATCCACTTGCCATCGGGCCGCTGCACATAACCGGCGACAGCACGCACACCTTCCAGCGAGCCGGTTTTGATATGCGCCTTGCCGGCGGCGTTTTTATCCTGCAGGCGTTTTTTCATGGTGCCATCCAGCGCCACAATCGGCAGACTGCTTTCAAACTCCGGCGCCAGCGGGCTGCTTTGTGCCAGATCCAGCACATCTGCCAGGGTTGCGGCACTCGCCCGCTCCTTGCGCGACAGGCCGGAACCATTTTC
>JAUPTR010000408.1 GCA_030917985.1 Pseudomonadota bacterium
ACATGTGTTTCAAGGGCGCTACAAGGCGATTCTGGTGGAAAAAGATGCCTATCTGCTGGAGTTGGCGCGTTACGTGGTGTTGAATCCGGTGCGGGCGGGCATGGTTGCGTCGGTCGATGCATGGCCGTGGAGCAGTTATCACGCCACTGTCGGCAACACGCCGGCGCCGGTCTGGTTGCAGACCGAGTGGATATTGGCGCAGTTCGGCCGGGCGCGGTCAACCGCCGTCTGGCGGTATATGGAATTTGTCGGTGCCGGTGTTGGTCAGGCGTCGATCTGGCAGCATCTGACCGGGCAGGTTTTTCTCGGCTCGGAGACGTTCTTCAATCAGGTGGCGGCGCAAGTGGCAACTCTGGACCACCCGGAAATCCCACGCGCCCAGCGCCGTACACTGGCCAAACCACTGAGCGAGTATTTTCACGGTAACAATGTCCGGCAGGGTATGGTTGATGCCTATGCGTCGGGCCATTTCAGCATGCAGGATATTGCCACCCATCTGGGCATTCACTACTCGACTGTCAGCCGGGCGATAAAAAAGCTGGGGTAAAGGGGTGTTTGGAGCATAAAACAAAGCACAGCAACGGCTGCCGAACGGCCTGCGTCTGGCATTTGCCCATGCCTTTGAAGTGGCAAACCCGAGGCCGGCCATCACGCCATACTCCCCGTCCCTATTGGCCTGCAGTCTTGCCTGCAGGCCAATCCCGGCGCGCCCTGTAGGCCGATGTTTTTCCCGCCTTGCCACCCCGCAATCGCCACCAGTCAAAGTCAGGTAGTTCATTCCCGGATGAGGGCAGGATCTTGCGCCAAAGAAAATGCCAGTCAGCGCTTGGCTGACTGGCATGGGTGGTGGCGCTGACGATCAGCAGGCGATTGGCTTACGCCAGTGCTTCGGCAATCCGTGCCAGCGCTTTTTCCAGATTCTGCATGCTGGTGGCGAAGGAGATGCGGAAGTAACCTTCCGAACCGAATGCCGAGCCTGGCACTACTGCAACCATGTGCTGTTCCAGCAGGTAGTTGCCCAGCGCCAGATCGGTAGCGGCAGGAATGGTGCCGGCTGCGGCCAGGCGCTTGATGGCTTCGCGTGCGTCAACAAAGGCGTAGAACGCGCCGCCGGCGGTCAGGCACTTCAGGCCGGGGATGGCGTTGAATGCGTCAACCACGAATTTCTGACGTGCATTGAAGGCTTCCAGCATCGGCTTGATGCAATCCTGGCTGCCGTTCAGCGCGGCTTCTGCCGCCACTTGCGAAATCGAGGTCGGGTTGGATGTCGATTGCGACTGCACGTTTTCCATTGCCTTGATCAGCTTTTCCGGGCCGCCGGCGTAGCCGATACGCCAGCCGGTCATCGAGTAGGCTTTCGATACGCCGTTCAGCAGAATCGTCTGGTCGTACAGTTCCGGACAGGCGTTGAGGATGTTGAAGAACCTGGTGTCGCCCAGCATCACGTGTTCGTACATGTCGTCGGAGGCGATCAGGATTTGCGGATGTTTCTTCAGTACTTCGCCCAGTGCTTTCAGCTCTTCCAGGGTGTAAACCGCGCCGGTCGGGTTGGATGGGCTGTTCAGCACCACCATCTTGGTTTTCGGGGTGATCGCCGCTTCCAGTTGTGCCGGGCTCAGTTTGAAGCCTTGTTCGATGCCGCACTCAACAATCACCGGCTTGCCGTCGGCGATGATGACGATGTCCGGGTAGCTCACCCAGTAAGGTGCCGGAACGATCACTTCGTCGCCCGGATTGATGAATGCCTGGCACAGGTTGAAGAAGCTCTGCTTGCCGCCGACCGAAACCAGAATCTGGCTCGGCTTGTATTCAACGCCGTTGTCGCGCTTGAATTTGGCGACGATGGCGGCCTTCAGGCCAGGTGTGCCGGAAACCGGAGTGTATTTGGTAAAGCCTTTGTTGATGGCTTCGATGGCGGCATCTTTAATGTGCTGCGGCGTATCGAAGTCAGGCTCGCCAGCGGCGAGCGCAATCACGTCCTTGCCTTCGGCTTTGAGTTTGCCGGCTTTGGCAGTGATGGCAAGGGTAGGGGATTCCTTGATGGCATTTACGCGGTTCGACAGTTCCACGGCGACATTCCTTGAAAATCGGTAGGTTGACGGTGGCCCTTGTGGGGCAGAAAGGTCAAGATTTTAACCCGGAAACCGCATAAATTCGCGCATTTTTGTAATGTAATTTTGCTTTGCAGCATTCCGTGTGCCACCTGCACCGGCTTCAAGCCCTGGCCGATATGCTGCCGGCCGCTGCCATGCCTAAATTTCGCCATTTTTCTGCCGATAAATAACCACTGGTCATGTTTGCTGGTGACTGAAACTTGCGGGTGTGGCACGCCGTAACCTATCAATAACTAAATATCCTGATGTGCAGATAATGTTGCCCGCCTTTTTTAACGCATTCTGGAAGTCATGTCTGGCCGGCAGGCACATGTTGCAACGGTCGGTTTTGTGCTGCCTGTTTCTGCTCGCGCTGTTGCCGGGTTTCGCATCTGCCGGTGAGCTGAAACTGCTGGCGCATCAGTCTGAATACCCGCTGGGCAAGTCGCTGCATTTTATCGAAGACAGCAGCAAGAGCCTGCGCATCGAGCAGTTGCGCGACCCCGCCGCCTTCAAGGCGCAACAGTGGAAGCCAGTTAACGCCGCCGTACCCAATTTTGGCTACAGCCTGTCGAGTTTCTGGTTTTACGTTGATGTTGATCACGCCAGCATCCAGCCCGAACCATGGATTCTGGAGGTGGCGTATCCATTGCTGGATTCGGTGGATGTCTATTTCGAGGCGAACGGTAAAATCACGCGCGCCTATCACACTGGCGACCACGAGCCGTTTTCCGTCCGTCCGGTTGATCATCGATATTTCCTGTTTCCGCTGATGCTCGACAAACCGGGCAAAACCCGCATCTGGATGCGGGTTGCGTCAACCGGAACGATGCAGGTGCCGGTGACGTTATGGCGCACCTCGACCTTCATCGAACAGGATCAGCGCCACAATATGCTGCAGGCTGCCTACGTCGGCATGATGGCGGTGATGCTGCTGTATAACCTGTTCATCCTGTTCAGCATCCGCGAGCGCAGTTATGCGTTTTATGCCGCCTATGTGCTGGTCTTCACCACCATGCTGATGACTCTGCACGGCTTTGGTTACCAGTTTCTCTGGCCACATTCGGTGTGGTGGCAGGATAAAAGCATGGCCTTCCTGGTGGCGGCGTCGGTGCTGTGTGTGGCCTTGTTCACCGAGCATTTTTTGCTGCTGCACAAACATCTGCCGC
>JAUPTR010000409.1 GCA_030917985.1 Pseudomonadota bacterium
CCTGGCCCTGGCGGGCGTAACCCTCTCCCCCAGCCCCTCTCCCGGAGGGCGAGGGGAGCGTGACTTTGGTGCGGTAGTCAGCCTTGGAATCGAACGGCGGGTCGATATAAATCAGGTCGAGCTTGCCGCGTTGGCTGGGCAGGCCGCTGGCTTCATCGCCGGCCAGCAGCGCGGCCATTGCCAGCAGGTTGTCGCCGTAGATCAGCCGGTTGCGCCACGGTAGCCCCTCACCCTTTGGGGGAGGGGTTGGGGAGAGGGCTGCGGCATTGGCATAAGCCGCCAGCGCATCCAGCCGGGCATGGCTGCTGATCCAGTCGCTGGCCCTGGCATCCTTGGCCGGCAGCACCCATTCGCGGGTTTGCAGCCCTACGCGGTGGCGGCCTTCGAGGCTTTCAATGATTTTTTCGGCTTGCTGCCGCCCATCGGCGACGATTTTCGGGAGTTGTTCGAGCAGGGATTTGGCCATCGAATCGGAGTCAGGCGCCAGATAAGGCGCGCTGTCAAATTAACTAAACCAGAAGTTTATAACTTAACTTAACTGAAATGCCAGTTACTTAACTGCTTGAGTCGGGGCGCTACCGTCCGGGGCATGGAAAATGACAAAGCAGAATTTGCTCGGCGGCTGCGTGAAGCGATGGTTGCGGCAGGCTATGAACCCAAGCCGGCGGTGCTGGAACGGGAATTCAACCTGCGCCATTTCGGCAGATCAATGACACTGCAAGGCGTGCGGCGCTGGCTGCAGGGAGAAACCCTGCCAACTAACGACAAACTACGCACGCTGGCCGAATGGTTAAACGTGCCGCCGCAGGAATTAAGTTTCGGCGTGGAACTGCCGCAGAAAATCGAACAGCGGCGTAAGGATTGGGAGGTAAGCATCAGTTTTCAGGAGCGCGAAATCTTCGAAGCCTTCCTCGCCCTGCCCGCGCCGCAGAAACGCGTGGTGCGCGAGGTGATTCTGGCATTTGCGCGGCTGGCCAGACTGCCGGCAGAGTGAGGCGAATCACGTTGAGGTTATAAAACCTCACGGGTTTATCGGAACCGGCAATGCGCAAATTTTGCACATTGCTTTTTTTCTTCCAGCTCTCCTTCGGCAAACACATTACGCAGGTGTTTGCTGATCACCGAGCGCTCGCGGCCAAACAACGCCGCCATCTGTTCTTGCGATAACCACACGGTTTCCGCCGCCAGGCGCACTTCGGTCATCGCGCTGCCGTCTTCGGCCTGATAAATCAGGATGCTGGCAAACGCCGGCTTTGGGCGTTGCCGGGGGTGGCTGCAATACCACTGTATTAATCGCCGCTTACAGTGCTGCGAACCTTTGTTTGTGCGCTGGAGCCTCCATCATGCTGTCGGTCGAGAAACTGATCCGCGAACGTTTTCCTGCATTTGCTGCCAAGCCGGCGTTGGTGCGCCAGCCGGTGGTCAAGGCGCTGCAGTGGATTTTGCGCGAGAAACAGGTCAACGATTTTGTGCGTTTTGTTGATGGGCGGCGCGGGCTGGCTTACAACGACGGGATTGTCGAGTATTTCCAGCTGGGTTATCGCACCTACGGCTGCGAGCAGATTCCGGCCAGCGGGCCGCTGGTGATTGTGGCCAACCATCCGCTCGGTGCGCTGGATGGTGCGGCGCTGATCCAGACGGTGAGCCGGGTGCGGGGCGATGTGCGGATGGTGGTGAGCGATATCCTGCTGCAGTTTTCGCCGGCACGCGAGATTCTGCTGCCGGTGGATAACCTGAGTGGCCGCTGCAATCGCGGTAATGTCAGCGAGATCGATGCGGCGCTGGCGCGCGGTGAGGCGGTGATCTTTTTTCCGGCCGGCGAGGTATCGCGCCTCAGCCCCAACGGCCTGCACGACAGCGAGTGGCGCAAGGGTTTTCTGCGGGCTGCGGCCAAGGCACAGGCGCCAATCCTGCCGGCCCACATTGGTGGGCGCAATTCGTTGCTGTTCTACAGTTTGTCGATGCTCTACAAGCCATTGGCAATGCTGCTGCTGGCGCGGGAGATTTTTGCCAATCACGCGCTGCAATTCGATATTCATCTGGGCCGCCTGCACAACTGGCAGGAGGTTGAGGCACTGGGCGGCCAGCAGCAGGCGGCGGCGCATTTGCGGCAACAGGTGTATCAGCTGAAACCGTCACGCCAGCCGGGGCGTTTGCGGCAGCCGTTTACGGTGCGTGCCCGCCGCCGCTGATAGCCATCTGGCTGCAAGGCAAGCCTGGCGCGGCCTGCAGGCCAGGCTGCAAGCCAATACCAGCGCGCCTTGCAGCAATGCTGGCGGCAGGCTTAATTCATCAGCCGCCCCTGCTGCGAGAACACCAGCACATCGACAAAGTTGCTGCTGCCGGCGTTGAAATTGACCTGATAGCCGCCCAGTTCCAGCGGTTTCATATTGGCAAACGCGGCCTGATAACTGCCGCCCTTGCTGCCCAGCTTCAGCCCCTCTACCAATGCCCTGGCCGAAATGTAGCCGTCGATCGAGGCATACGACACGGCTTCGTCACGAAACTGCTGCCAGTGTTTCACGTAGTCACGCGCAATCGGCGTAACCGGGTTGTAGGGCGACGGCGTGAGTGCGGTGACGGCAATGCCCTGTGCCTGTTTCGGGCCAAGAAACTCCAGCAGGGTTTGATGGTTGACCGACGACAGTGCAAAAAACTGCGTGCCCGGCAACAGCTGCTGACATTCACGTACAAACTGCGCGCTGGCCATGGTTGGCGCGGCCAGAATCACCGCCTGCGGCTGTTGCTGTGCCATGGTCTGTGCTGCCAGTGCAATGTTGCGGTTGGGAAAATACGCCACCCGGACTGCGGCCGGCAAACGCTTGCTTGCCAACACGTGTTCCACACTGCTACTGGCGGCCTTGCCCAGTGTATCGTTGCCATAAAACACGCCAATGCGGTTGATGCCGAGGCTGCTGGTCATATGCAGAATCTTGATCACCTCATCGGCATACGCGGCTTTCACCGGAAACAGGTTGGGCCACTGCCTGCCGGCCATACCGCTGTAGGGGCCCACCATGGGCAGGCCGCGCTGGCGCAGCTGCGGGTCGTCCAGCACGGCGGCGAGATTGTCGGCGCCGAGATAGCCGAACAGCGCCACCGGCTTTTCATCCTGCAGCGCCTGGCGCGTGAGTTTGAGGGTGTGTTGCGGCTGGCCCTGATCATCGGCCAGCACATGGCGGATTTTGCGGCCGTTGATGCCGCCACGGCTGTTGATGTAGTCAAAATAAACCTTGGCGCCGGCAACAAAATCCTTGCCGGTATCGCCATTCTGGCCAGACAAATCCAGCACCTGCAGCACTGTCAAAGGCTCTGTCTCGGCCATGGCGGCCATGCTGGCCACAGCCAGCACGCCCGATAAAATCACGCCACGCATTCTGCATCCTCTCTGTTAGCAGATCAAAACATGCGCGGATTATTATTTTCTGATGTTACGTTGGCATGTAGAGCTGAAAACCTACACGCCTTGCCCGGCGTGCCGTGGCGGCAAAACCGGGAATCAGGTGCAGCGGCCGCGACAGGCCATGCCCAGCAGGCCAAGCGACAGCAGCAACAGGGTGGCAGGCTCGGGTAAGGGTTGGCTGCCATCGTTGATGGCGATGTCGTCCACCAGAAAATAGCCGCCGCTGATGCTGAGCGTATCAATGCTGCCGAAACCGGTCTGCACTTGCGACCAGGGGCTGCTGTAGCCGGCAAACACGCTACCGACCAGGGCGCCGTTGAGATAGCCCTCAATCACGGAAGACATAGCCTCACCCTGCCAGCCATTCAGCCAGAGCGTGTCGACGACAAACACGCCGCCACCCTGGCGCGTCATCAGCATGGTGCCGCCGTAATCGTTAAATGCGGCATAGTTGCCACTGTGGCCAGCGCCCACCCCGTTGCTCCAGACGCCGCCACTGGGGCTGACATCAATGACATCCATGTTGTCGCTGAAAACAAAACCCTGCGAAACGAAGCCGGTATTGCTGAAGTCGGGATACACCCAGCCCGGTACACCCAGTTCATCAAAATGGATCACGCTGCCCTGTGCCAGTCCGCTCGACAGGCTGGCCAGCAACGATAAAGCGATCAGTTTCTGCATGTTTGTCTCCTGACTTGACTGATGAATGGCTGGCCCGTCTGTTGCAGGCTTGCCTGCAACACTCGCAAGTCATGTGCCACATTCTGCAAAACCATGTTTTTGTTGAGTTTTTGTTACACGGCACCGCTGACACATGGCCCGAGTGTAAACATATCCGACACCTGCCCGGCCATCAGCCTGCAGGGCAAGCCTGGCGCGGTCTGCAGGCCGGGCTGCAAGCCAATACCAGCGCGCCCTGCAGGCCGGCTTTAATATGCCGGGCGCACCTCGAATTGCACCTGCGCCCGCTGCCCCCCTTGAGCTGCGCGCCACTGCAGCCGGTGTTTGCCGGCCACGGGGGACCAGCGCCAGGCCTCGCCCTGGCCCAGTTTTACGCCATCCAGCCACCATTCGCCGCTGCGCTCGGCGCTGAACCAGATTTGCTGGCGCTGCGGCGGGATATCCGGGTCGAGCGCGATGATGCTGCCGTTGCCGGGGTAACGAATCGGATTGGCACCACTTTCGCTGACCTGCCACAGCGCCTGCTGCGTGCCGCGCACAAACCATTCGCGGCGGGCGACCTCCACGGGTGGCAGATAGGCAATCTGCTGCGCCACCAGCCCGTTTGCTGGCGCAGGTGGCGGGCTGGGCAGGCTGGCATGCAGGTGGTTGATGATTTCCAGCCAGGCCGGTGCGGCACCACTCACGCCGGATACATCCCACATCGGCTCGCCGTTGAAATTGCCCACC
>JAUPTR010000410.1 GCA_030917985.1 Pseudomonadota bacterium
CAACACGTGTGGCTTAACGCCGCACAGTTCGCTTACTTCACCGATGGTGAAATAACGCTTTGCCGGTATCGGCGGCAGCTCAATTGCCGGTAGCGTTGGTTGCATAGTGCTCCTCGACCATGCCTTTCAGTTTCTGGCTGGCGTGGAATGTGACCACGCGGCGTGCGGAGATTGGAATCTCCTCTCCAGTTTTGGGGTTACGGCCCGGACGCTGCGGCTTGTCACGCAGCTGGAAATTGCCAAAACCCGAGAGCTTGACGGTATCACCCGCCTCGAGCGAGGTGCGAATCTCTTCAAAAAAAGATTCCACCATATCTTTTGCTTCCCGCTTGTTCAGCCCAACTTTCTCGAACAGCAAATCTGCCAGTTCGGCTTTCGTCAACGTCATTTCTACTCCCTAGATTCTTAATTTCGCACCATGGCGCTGCTCAAGCACCGCCAGCAAATGCGATACAGCCGCCTCGACTTCTTCGTCCGTCAGTGTCTTGTGCATGTCCTGCAATACGATACGGAATGCAAGGCTCTTCATGCCCTCTTCAACCCCTTTGCCACGGTACAGGTCAAACAAGGCTATCTCGCTGATTATACTTGCCTTTTCCGAATTGAGCGAGTCCATAATGGCTTGTACTGGCAAGGTTTCGGGCGCAAGCACAGCGATATCTCGGCGCACCGGCTGAAACCTGGACAAATTGGCGGCCTGAGGCAAGGAGATGGAGGTTATTGCCGCCAGATCGATCTCGAACAGTATCGGTGCGGCCGGCAACGCATATTGCTGAACCCATCGTGGATGCAATTCACCCAGGACGCCGATGGCACGACCGTTGAGTTCGATGGCGGCAGTGCGCCCCGGATGCAACATCGAATGCTCGGCACGATTGAAACGTGCAGGTAGATTAGCCAGTAAAACTTCAACATCGGCTTTGACGTCAAAGAAATCTACCCGCCGCGCAACCTCTCCCCATTGCTCAGGCTTGAGGGCACCAAATGCGAGCGCCGCAAGTTTTTCCGGCTGATCATAACCTTCAGCTGTTTTATGAAAGACCCGGCCGACTTCAAAAATGCGCACCCGCTCCTGCTTGCGATTGAGGTTGTGCTGCAGATTGGCCAGCAGGCCGCCCATGAGAGAGGAACGCATCACCGCCATCTGACTGGCGATCGGGTTCTGCAAACGCACAGGCTGCGCATTCTCCAGCAGGTTGGCTTCCCAGCTTTCGTCGACAAACGCGTAATTGATCACCTGCTGGTAATCACGCACCAACATTTGCTGCATGAGGGCTGCCGATGGCCGGGTTTTACCGGGAATAGGCAGAATTTCGGTGCGCGCAAGGGGTGGACGTACCGGCACGTTTTCATAACCATACAAACGCGCCACTTCTTCAATCAGGTCGGCCTCGATCTCGATATCAAAACGATAGGCTGGCGGTATCACGCTAATCTCGTCGCCGTCCAGTTGGCATTGCATGCCGAGACTGCGCAACATGAGCAACACTTGTTCTGCCGCAAACGGCACGCCGATCACCCGCTGCAGGCGGGCAAGGCGCAATTGCACGGCGGGGCGAGCCGGCAGTTCGGCCAAGGCTTCAACCACGGGGCCTGCCTCGCCGCCGCAGATATCGATAATCAGACGAGAGGCTCGCTCCAACGCGGCCTGCGTAGCCGAGAAATCGACACCACGCTCAAAACGATACGACGAATCGGAACCGAATCCCAGACGGCGGGATTTTCCTGCAATGACTTCCGGTGCAAAGAAGGCGCTTTCGAGGAAGATATCCTGAGTGCTTACAGAGACGGCGCTGTGATTGCCACCCATGATACCGGCCAAGGCCAGCGGGCCTTGGTCATCGGCGATCACCAACATATCATCGCTGAGCGCAATCGTTTTTTCATTCAGCAACAACAACGCTTCGCCGGGCGCGGCAAAACGCACGCGCACGCCACCGTTGATCTTGGCCAGATCAAAGGCGTGCAGCGGCTGCCCCAATTCCAGCAACACGTAGTTGGTGACATCCACCACTGCAGATATACTCCGCAGGCCGCTGCGCTCAAGCCGGCGCAGCATCCAGTCAGGAGTAGGCGCTGCAAAGTTGATGCCACGAATAATGCGCCCGGTATAACGCGGACAGGCCTGCGGCGATTCAAGCTGCACATTCAGCACAGCCTGATGAGCCACACCAACCGGAGTGCTATCAACCACAATCGAAGGCGTATCGGTCAACGCCGACACTTCACGCGCCAAGCCTTGCAGCGAAAGACAGTCGGCACGATTCGGCGTTAATTTGAGCGTCAGCAACACGTCATCCAGCTGCAGGTAGTCGCGCAATAACGTGCCGGCGGGTGCCTCAGCAGGCAATACCAGCAGGCCATCGGCCTCCTCCGCCAACCCAATCTCCTTGGCCGAGCACAACATGCCGAACGACTCCACGCCGCGCACCTTGGCCTGACGGATCTTGAAGTCACCAGGCAGTTCCGCGCCTACCAAGGCGCACGGCACCTTGAGACCCGCAGCAACATTGCTTGCGCCACAGACAATCTGGATTGGCTCAGCCTCGCCAATGTTGACCTGACACACATTGAGCCGGTCAGCATTTTCATGTTTTTGCAACGACAACACTTCTGCCACCACCACCCGGGAAAACGGCGGGGCCGCTGGTGCCTGCTCTTCCACTTCCAGCCCTGCCATGGTCAACAGATGAGCCAACTGCTCACTGTCCAACGCAGGGTTGACCAGGCTACGCAACCATTGTTCGGAGAACTTCATATTCGAATCCTGTCTCGCGCGGAGAAATTAACGGAACTGAGCCAGAAATGTCAGATCATTTTCGAAGAACAGGCGCAAGTCGTTGACGCCGTAATAGAGCATGGCAAAACGATCCAGGCCAATACCAAAGGCAAAGCCGGTGTATCTTTCGCTGTCGATGCCAACATTCTTCAATACGTTGGGATGCACCATCCCGCAGCCGCCCACCTCCAGCCATCCACGCGCACCAAGCACGTCGATTTCTGCCGATGGTTCAGTGAACGGGAAGAACGAAGGGCGGAAGCGGACCTGCAGATCATCACGCTCGAAAAACTGCCGCAGAAAGTCCGTTACCACGGCTTTCAGATCAGCAAAACTGACGTTCTCGTCGACCCAGAGGCCTTCCATCTGATGAAACATCGGCGAGTGGGTCGCATCGGAATCGACACGATAGACACGACCCGGCGCAATAATCTTGATCGGCGCAGGATTGTTGAGCATGTAACGGATCTGGATCGGCGAGGTATGCGTGCGCAAGACATCGCCACCTTCAACGTAAAAGGTGTCCTGCATTGCCCGGGCCGGGTGATCCTTGGGGATGTTCAATGCTTCGAAATTATGGAAATCGGTTTCGATTTCCGGGCCGTCTGCAACCTCAAACCCTAATGACCGGAAAAGCCCCTCAATACGCTGCTGGGTGAGAGTCACCGGATGCAGGCCGGCAATCGGCATGCCACGTCCAGGCAGAGTCACGTCCAAAGCCTCCGCGGCCAATTGCCTGGAAAGCGCGGTGGCCGCGATTTGCTCGCGCTGTTGATTCAGCGCATTCTCAAACTGTTGTTTTGCCTGATTGATAACAGCGCCTGCAGTGCGCTTTTCTTCTGGCGGCAGCTTGCCAAGTTGCTTCAGCAACTCGGTAATTTCACCGCTCTTACCCAGAAAACGCGCCTTGACCTGTTCCAGCTCGACCTGATCAGCGACGCCTTGCAGTGCTGCCAGGCCGCGTTCGAGAATTGCATTCACATCTTGCATGGTATGACCCGATTGTTCGGCAGGAAGTCTTGTTGCTTTTCTCTTTTGCAACAAGCACATAGTTTAAGCGATCCGGCAAAGCCGGACAAAAAAAGGGAGGCTCGTCGCCTCCCTTTTGTATTGACTACAACTCAGGCAGCGAGGCCGGTTTTAGCTTGCTCAACGATCTGAGCAAATGCAGGCTTATCAAATACTGCCAGATCAGCCAGAACCTTACGGTCGATTTCGATCGCCGCTTTTTTCAGGCCGTTCATGAATACGCTGTAAGTCAGACCACATTCACGTGCAGCTGCGTTGATACGTACAATCCACAGCGAGCGGAATTGACGCTTCCGCTGACGACGGTCACGGTATGCATATTGACCTGCCTTCATTACCGCCTGTTTGGCGATACGATAGACACTCTTGCGACGACCGCGATAACCTTTGGCCAGTGCAAGAACTTTCTTGTGGCGCGCGCGCGCCGTTACTCCGCGTTTAACTCGTGGCATGTTTTACTCCTTTAAGCGTAAGGCAACATCGCGCGAACAGATGCTTCGTTCGTGCTGTGAACCATGGTAGTACCACGCAGTTGACGTTTGTTCTTCGTGGTTTTCTTGGTCAGGATGTGGCGTTTGAACGCCATGCTACGCTTAAAGCCGCCACTACCCAACGCTTTCAAACGCTTGGCAGCACCGCTTTTGGTCTTCATTTTCGGCATAATGCTCTCCTTTTAAACGGTAACAGGTGGCCGGAATCCGACACTTGAAACCTGTTTACCCCACTTTCGACCCCCGCTTGCGCGTGGATCAGAAATCACTTTTTCTTCGGCGCAATGACCATCACCATCTGACGGCCTTCCATCTTTGGAAACTGCTCCACCGAACCGACTTCGGCCAGATCAGCCTCTACGCGTTTCAGCAAAGCCACACCAAATTCTTGGTGCGCCAATTCACGACCGCGAAAACGCAGCGTAATCTTGGCCTTGTCACCATCCTGCAAGAAACGCAGCAGGTTGCGCAATTTAACCTGGTAATCACCCTCATCCGTTGCCGGACGGAACTTGACTTCCTTAACCTGAATCTGCTTTTGCTTGAGCTTGGCCTCATGGCGTTTTTTGCTTTCACGGTATTTGAATTTACCGTAATCCATCAAACGACATACCGGCGGTACGGCCTGCGGTGCGATCTCTACCAGATCAACTTCCGCCTCTTCGGCCATTTCCAACGCTTTTTGCAGCGAAACGATACCAAGTTGTTCGCTTTCTTGTCCTACCAGTCGAACCTCGGCGCATGTAATTTCACCGTTGATTCGTGGTTCGCGTTCCTGAGCTATAGCAATTTCTCCAAGTCAAAAAAATCAAAACCGTGCGTACCTCAGCGCGGCAGTTCGGAATTCAGGCGCTCAATCAGCGCCTCAATCGTAATCTGCCCAAGGTCTTCACCTTGTCGGGTCCGCACGGCAACCATACCTGCAGCCTTTTCCTTCTCGCCGAGAATTAACTGATACGGCAAGCGCTGCATACTATGCTCGCGGATTTTATAGGTTATTTTCTCATTTCTCAAGTCCACCGCGACACGGAACCCGGCACGGCGCAGCCGATTGGCCACGTCAACGGTATATTCAGCCTGAGAATCAGTGATATTCATCACCACCAACTGGGTTGGCGCCAGCCACAACGGCAGAAAACCTGCGTGGTGCTCGATCAGAATCCCGATAAAGCGCTCCAGCGAGCCCAGAATGGCACGATGCAGCATCACCGGCACATGACGTGCATTATCTTCGGCGGCATATTCCGCGCCCAAGCGCTCCGGCAGCACAAAATCCAGCTGCAAGGTACCGCACTGCCAAACACGGCCAATCGAATCTTTCAGCGAAAACTCGATTTTGGGGCCATAAAACGCACCCTCGCCAGGCTGCAACTCGTACGCCAGACCCTTAGCCTGCAATGAAGCCGCCAGCGAAGCCTCTGCCTTGTCCCAGACAGCATCCGAACCCGCACGCTTGGCCGGGCGAGTAGACAACTTAACCAGCACCTCTTCAAAACCAAAGTGCTTGTATACCATCTGCAGCAAATCAATAAATTGCGCAGCTTCGTCCTGCACCTGATCCTCTGTACAGAAGATATGTGCATCATCCTGAGTAAACCCCCGAACGCGCATAATGCCATGCAAGGAACCGGAAGGCTCATTTCGATGACAGGAGCCGAACTCGGACAAACGCAGAGGTAGATCGCGGTAACTCTTCAGACCCTGATTAAAAATCTGCACGTGCCCTGGGCAGTTCATCGGCTTCACCGCAAAGTCACGCTTTTCGGACTCAGTAGTGAACATGTTGTCACGGTAGTTTTCCCAATGGCCGGATTTTTCCCACAAGACGCGATCCATCACCGTTGGGGTACGCACCTCCTGATAGCCATTTTCATTCAATACGCGACGCATGAACTGCTCAACCTGCTGCCAGATGGTCCAGCCCTTGGGATGCCAGAACACCATACCCGGCGCTTCGTCCTGCATGTGGAACAAATCCAGCTGCTTGCCGATCTTGCGATGATCGCGCTTCTCAGCCTCTTCCAGTTGATGCAAATACGCATCCAGGTCTTCTTTTTTGGCCCAGGCAGTGCCATAGATCCGCTGCAACATCTCGTTGCGCGAATCACCACGCCAATAGGCACCGGCGACCTTCATCAGTTTGAAAACCTTCAGTTTACCGATGGAAGGAACGTGCGGGCCACGGCACAAATCGATGAAATCACCTTCACGGTAAAGCGAGACAGTTTCACCCTCGGGAATTGCTGCAATCAACTCGGACTTGTATTTTTCACCCAGCCCGTCAAAGAACCGCACGGCTTCGGTACGGTCCCATTCCTCACGCGAAACAGGGATATCCTTTTTCGCCAATTCGGCCATGCGCTTTTCGATTGCGGCCAAATCTTCGGGCGTGAATGGACGCTTATAGGCAAAGTCGTAATAAAAACCATTTTCTACGACTGGGCCGATAGTAACCTGGGCTTCCGGGAAAAGCTCTTTAACTGCATACGCCAGCAAGTGGGCTGTAGAGTGACGGATAATCTCAAGACCATCAGCATCCTTGTCTGTAACAATCGCCAGATTACAGTCATTGCCGATCAGGTAGGAGGTATCCACCAATGTGCCATCCACCTTGCCAGCCAAGGCGGCACGCGCCAAGCCGGCGCCAATGCTCGTCGCAACCTGAGCCACAGTCACGGGAGCATCGAAAACACGTTCCGAGCCATCAGGCAGGCGAATTACTGGCACGCTAATTCCTTTCAAATCCGGGAAGCAAAAACAATAAAAGCCAGAAAACCACAGGTTTCTGACTTTTTTAAATTTGGTAGGCGAAATTGGATTCGAACCAACGACCCCCACCATGTCAAGGTGGTGCTCTAACCAACTGAGCTATTCGCCTATTGAGCTGTCAATTATAGCCGAAGGCTATCAGCCCTGTAAACATCATAATCCGGGCCTGCGCCAGAGAAAACAGTACACGAAACCCGGGAATGCGAACACTGCATACATACACAACACTGATACATAAAACTGCCAATTTTGCGCATGGACCGGCGCGGAGCGGCTTTCCAGAAACCAAGCAAAACCGCAGAGAATCAGGAAACCTGCCAGCCACTCCAGCAATCGGAGCAACAATGCCAAACCGCCTTCAGTGACTTTCGGCAACATCGTTGCCTTGATGACGAACGGCAAATTCGCCACCACCAAAGCTGTCACCAACCACAGAGCTTGAGCGCCCATCAAGCCAGCTGCAGACTATGACGAATGGCGTCGATACACGCATTCATCAGAAACTGCGGTGCAATTCCAAGGGCCAGAATCGCGATGCCGTTCAACGAGAGCAAAATGCGCTGATCCGCAACACCCGCAACCACCAAGCCGCCAACCGGCTCATCGAAGTACATTAGCTTGATGATACGCAGATAATAAAATGCACCAATCAGCGAGAACATCACACTCACCACAGCCAGCCACACCAGGCCAATATCCATCACCGACTGAATCACCGACAGCTTGGCCAGAAAACCCACAGTACCCGGGATGCCAGCCATCGATGCCATCAACAGCAACATCACGAATGCTTTCCAAGGACTACGTTGATTCAGGCCTCTAAAGGTATCAAAGTCATCCGCTTCGCTCTTATCACCAGACAGCAGCATCATTACCCCGAAAGTGCCGGCAGTCATCAATACGTAGGCAACAACGTAGAACATTGCCGAACCGAAGCCATTGGCATTGGCGGCAATGATTCCGAGCAACATGAAGCCCATATGCGAAATAGCGGAATACGCCAACATGCGTTTGATATTGGTTTGGGCGATCGCAGTGAGATTGCCCAAACCCATCGACAAGACGGCAAGGATAATCAACATCTGCTGCCAATCTGCCGCCAGGCCGGCCAAGCTAACCGCCAACATGCGAATGACAAAAGCAAAGGCAGCCAACTTTGGTGCAGACCCCAAGAACAAGGTAACTGCAGTCGGAGAACCT
The DNA here is from genome assembly GCA_030917985.1 of Pseudomonadota bacterium. GTDB lineage: Bacteria > Pseudomonadota > Gammaproteobacteria > Burkholderiales > SCOH01 > CALMFQ01. Next base: position 8,269 of record JAUPTR010000410.1, read on the forward strand.
TCGTAAACATCCGGCACCCACATATGGAATGGCACGGCACCCAATTTGAATGCCAAGCCAGCCACAACAAATACCAGACCGATAGAGTTCAATACCGGATTAGCTGCGCCGCTGGCAATTTTCGCTGCAACCTGAGGAATTTCAAGGCTGCCGGTAGCACCATAAATCATTGACATGCCGAACAACAACATCCCCGATGCCAAGGCCCCCAGCACAAAATATTTCAACGCGGCTTCGGTCGCTTTGCTGCTATCACGCTGCATTGCAACCATGGCGTAGATAGACAGGGACATCAACTCCAGGCCGAGATACAGGACCATGAAGTGGTTGGCCGAGATCATCACCATCATGCCCAACACAGCCAGCAAAGCCAGAGTATAAAACTCGACACGAGCCATGCCGCGTGCAAGCAGATATTCACGTGCATACAGCAGTGTTGTTGCTGCGGAAAGGCAAACCACCAATTTAAGCAAGCGACTCATTGCATCGCCAACAAACATATTATTAAACATGTATACGGCAGAAGTACCTTGCTGCATGTCCAGAATACCGAACAGGGCGCAAGCAGCGAGCGTGGCGACGCTCAGCCAATGGATCACCACTCCGCGCTCGTCACGCAGCCAAAGATCCAACAGCAGCAGCGACAATGCGGAAATCAGCAGAAACGACTCTGGCAACACAGGGCCAAGATTGACGTTCGTAAAGTTCATGGTTTCAACGTCCCATTCATTCTTGTTTCAACGATGCGAACGCCGCATCACATCTTGGTTCTTGCAACGTGGGCAATCAAATCATTCACCGATGCGTGCATCTTGGAAATGAACATTTCGGGATACAAGCCCATACCGAGCACGGTAACTGCAAGTATGGCCAGCAAAGTGAATTCACGTGCATTGAGATCCTTCAGTTCGGCAACGTGATCATTGGCAATTTCGCCAAAAATCACACGTTTATACATCCAGAGAGTGTATGCCGCGCCAAAGATCAAGGTGCTGGCAGCCAGAACGGCATACCAGAAATTGGCTTTGACGGCCCCCATGATCACCAGAAACTCACCGACAAAGCCGGATGTAGCAGGCAGACCGGCATTAGCCATTGCAAACAGCAACATGAAGGCTGCGAATTTTGGCATGGTGTTGACTACACCACCATAATCGGCAATCTGGCGGCTGTGCATACGGTCATACATGATACCGATACAGCCGAACATGGCAGCTGAAACAAAGCCATGCGAAACCATCTGCACCAGTGCGCCTTCAACGCCTTCGTTGGTCAACTGGCCGTTGGCAAACATGAACAGGCCCAGAGTGACAAACCCCATGTGCGAAATCGACGAATAAGCCACCAGCTTTTTCATATCCGCCTGAACCAGTGCTACCAAACCGATATATACGACAGCTACCAGCGACAGGAACACCATGAAACCCGACAAGGCCATGCTTGCGTCTGGGGCAATCGGCAGACAGAAGCGCAGGAAACCATATGCGCCGATTTTCAGTGTAATGGCCGCCAGCACCATGGAGCCACCGGTTGGCGCCTCAACGTGGGCGTCCGGCAACCAAGTATGCACCGGCCACATCGGCACTTTCACTGCGAACGCAGCAAAAAATGCAGCAAACAACATGGTTTGTACCGGAATACTGAAGCTGTAGCCCAGCATCGGCACCGACCCCGACCACACTTCATTGATGCGCAGATTGTGGAAATCCAGAATATTGAAGCTGCCTGCCGAGCGGTAATACAGGTAGATGAACGCAACCAGCATCAGCAACGAACCGATCAGGGTATACAGGAAAAACTTGATCGCAGCATAGACGCGGTTTGGGCCACCCCAGACACCAATAACCAGGTACATCGGGATCAGCATCGCTTCGAAGAACACATAGAACAGAATCGCATCCAGTGCAGCGAAGGTACCGTTGATCAGGCCGGACATGATCAAGAAGGCCGCCATGTATTGAGACACCCGCTTGTCGATGGCCTCCCAACCGGCAATCACGACCAGAATGGTTGTAAAGCTGTTCAACACCAAAAACAGCATGGAGATTCCATCCACACCCAAGTGATAGTTGATGTTGAAACGCTCTATCCAAGGCAGGTTCTCAACAAACTGCATACCGCCGTGAAGCGATTGGAAAGACGTATATAGCGGCAGCGACAGCGCAAAACCTGCAATGGCACCAATCA